>CAZOKT010000026.1:0-3158 GCA_964580505.1 uncultured Parabacteroides sp.
TAAATGCCTCAGAGGTGTTACCTAAGTGCCTCGGAGGTTAAACCTGTGTAGTCCGGAGGTAGTATCTACAAGCTGATGCCGGTTCATGTCCTTACTTATTCCTTTATATCGAACTCACGTTAAGATATATTGTATATGATATTTATAGATCTATTTGCGAATGCTCTTATTTAAAAAAGTAGGGTTTTTACACGGCTTTTCGGATTATTTACTAATTTTGTGATATACAATAGTGCAAGTTTAAAAACAAACAATTCCGTTATCAACATATAATAAATAAGATAAAAACGAATGAAAGTAGGATTGATTCAACAGAAGAATAGCATAGACATCCAAGCTAATATACAAAAGCTACAAAGTAATATTCGCATAGCTGCCAAGCAGGATGCAGAATTGATTGTGTTGCAAGAATTGCATAACGGACTTTATTTCTGTCAGACGGAAGATACAGATATGTTCAATCAGGCTGAACCCATACCCGGACCTTCTACAGAGTGTTTTGGCAAGCTGGCAAAGGAGTTGGGCGTAGTGCTTGTGCTCTCTTTGTTTGAACGCCGTGCCCCGGGTTTATACCATAATACGGCAGTTGTGCTGGAAAAAGACGGCAGCATTGCTGGCAAATATCGGAAGATGCACATACCAGATGACCCGGCTTATTATGAGAAGTTTTACTTTACGCCCGGTGATTTGGGATTCGAACCGATTAATACTTCTGTAGGGCGTTTGGGCGTATTGGTTTGCTGGGATCAATGGTATCCGGAAGCTGCACGCCTGATGGCTATGCGTGGAGCAGAGATATTGATTTATCCTACAGCTATCGGTTGGGAAAGTTCGGATACGAATGAAGAGAAGTGTCGGCAATTAGATGCGTGGATAACTGTCCAGCGCGGACATGCCGTGGCTAATGGTTTGCCGGTGATTACGGTGAATCGTGTCGGTCATGAACCTGACCCTTCAGGACAAACCAATGGTATTCAGTTCTGGGGTAATAGTTTCGCGGCAGGTCCTCAAGGTGAATTGCTGACCGAGTGTTCGAACGATAATGAGGAAGTTCGTATTGTAGACATTGATAAGAATCGGACAGAGCAAGTGCGTCGTTGGTGGCCGTTCTTCCGCGACCGACGCATCGACGCATTCGACGGATTAACCCATAGATTTCTTGTGGATTGAGGTGAATGGAAGGGAATGGTGTATCGGCATTCCCGCATTCCGGAAAACATGAGAGGAGTAAAGTCTTTATAGCTTCGGCAATTTCAACACAAATCGGATAAGAGAAACGAATGAGCGTCCATACTTCTCCAACTTGATTTGCCCTACGCCACGTATTTGGGCAAAGTTTTCCAAAGTAACAGGTTTCGTTTCGACCATCTCCTCTATTGTTGTGTCGGTAAAGATGAGATAAGCTGGGATGTTCTCTTTCTCTGCCAATTGTTTTCGGAGTTGTTTCAGCACATTCCATAGTTGTTCGTCTGCCGCATTCATGAATTGCGATGAACGGACTTTTTGCCGTTTTTCATCTTCGTGGATGTGCAGTCGCTTCGTCTCCTTTTTGCCGGCAGGATGATATTTTGCTAGTAAGGCTTGCTTTTGCCCATAGAGGATTTTAGAGCCGAGTGGTGTTACATGGAGTTTATTCCCGTTGGAGTAATCCACTTCGAGAAATCCTAATTGAACCATTTGGTAGATATATTCTTTCCATTCGAGATAAGGCAAGTCGCGTCCTGCTCCGTAAGTTTTGATGTGATGATATCCTTTTTCGGTCAAGTCCGCCCGTGCCGAACCGCGCAGGATATAGATCAGCATATCGATATTGATTTGCTGGTCAGTTCGTACTACGGCACTTAATGCTTTCTGTACCAATACACTGCCGTCGAAGCGTTCCGGCGGGTTGAGGCAGACATCGCAGTTCCCGCAATCTTTTTCCGTCTCTTCGCCGAAATAACTCAGCAGAATACGGCGACGACAGATATCCGATTCGCAATAGCGTTGCATTTGGTTTAGTTTCTCAAGGTTCACACCCTGTTGGCCGCTTTCCTCTGTGAATTGTCGGAGCACAATAAGGTCGGAAAGCGAATAGAAAAGAAGCGTGTCGCTCTTTGCTCCATCTCGTCCGGCACGGCCTATTTCCTGATAATAATTCTCAATGCTGGCCGGCATATTGAAATGAATCACCCATCGGATATTGCTCTTATCTATTCCCATCCCGAAAGCAACGGTTGCACAGACCACTTCTACACGGTCGTTGATAAAATCATCTTGAGCCTTTTCTCTTTCCTGCGGTGTGAGTCCGGCATGATAAGCAGTAACTTGAATGCCGAATGGCTTTAGTTCGTTGACTAACATCTCTGTGGTATTCCGTCGCAAGCAATAGATGATGCCGCTATGGTCTTTATGTTTGCGTATGAAACGGACAATGGTGTGAATCTTTTCCCGTTGGTTTAATCCGTGTTGCACGGTCAGCGATAAGTTAGGGCGATCGAAGGAAGATATGAAAACCTTTGGCTGGTTTAGTTTGAGCTGTTCTATGATGTCGGTACGCGTTACTTTATCAGCCGTAGCCGTTAGTGCAATGAACGGAACCTGCGGAAAACGTTCTTTTAGAATGGCTAATTGTGTGTATTCCGGACGGAAATCATGTCCCCAATGAGAAATACAATGAGCCTCGTCAATAGCAATTAGGGATATATCCAAGCGTGGCAAGAACCAATCTGCATCTACTTTTACGCGTTCAGGCGAGATGTACAGCAGTTTGATTTTCCCTTGTATGCAAAGTTGTTTGATTTGCTGCTGTTCACTTTCGCTCATTATACTATTCAGAGAAGCAGCCGGAATCCCATTTGCTATTAGTCCTTCTACCTGGTCTTTCATTAGCGCAATCAATGGGGAGATAACCAGCGTAATGCCAGGCAAGTAAATAGCCGGGAGTTGAAAGCAAATTGATTTTCCTCCGCCGGTAGGCATCAACACCAATGAATCTTTCTTCGCTAAGATATGTTGGATTATTTCTGCTTGTAATGGACGAAATGAGGTGTATCCAAAAAACTTTTTCAGCAGGGCAAGCATTTGTTCCATTTTTGCGTTGCATAATTTTTTGCTCAATAATGGCGCAAATTTAGATATAAATTGCGATTTATAACCAATGCTATAAGAAAGAATCA
>CAZOKT010000026.1:3258-17680 GCA_964580505.1 uncultured Parabacteroides sp.
CACTTTGAACTTGGAGCATCCTTTTACTCTTGCTTTATCAATTGGATATTTGCAACTTTATCTTACGGGATAAATGATTTTTTTTTCAGAAATACCCAAAGTAGGAAAAGAATGAAGAAAATTTTTAATAGATTTGCGCGATGAATGGGAATTATTTAAAGACACAAACTAAAAAGTATGAAGAATATAATTTTGCTCGTAGGCTTGCTTTTATATGTCTCAGGGATGGCACAGACCAAAGTCGTTAAAGCAAATGCCGTTAAGGCGAATGATTATGGGGTTGTTTATTCATTGCCTAAAACTCAACTAGTTGTGGATATAGAAGTGACAAAAGTCACCTGTAAAGCAGGTCCTTATTATCGCTATGCAGAGAAGTATTTAGGGGTAAAGAAGTTTATCACGGAGGATAAAGTTTATTATGAGTTGGGAAAGGTGACGCTGCTTAATCGGGGCATTCCGGATAAAGACAATACCTATATTGTTTCGTTCAAGGCAGGTACGGTGGCTCCTTATGTTTATTTGACAGAGGAGGGCTTGCTTTGTTCTATTAATGCAGAGTATGAACCAACCCCGGCGCAGGTAGACGAAGTCTCTCAAGGCAAGAAACGTCTTGTAGCAACAAATTCATCCGTATATACGGAAGAGTTGCTGATGGCAGGTTCTACGGCGAAACAGGCAGAAGTAGCAGCTAAACAGATTTATAGAATCCGTGAGAGCCGTATGAATATCCTGACGGGAGAAGCAGATAATCTCCCGCCGGACGGACAGGCAATGCAGTTGGTTATCGATGAGCTGGAAGCGCAAGAGAATGCATTGACCAACCTTTTTACCGGGGTAATTACCCGTGAGACGGGACATTATGAAGTGACGGTTATGCCGGATGATGACTTGGAAAAGGAGGTTCTTTTCCGTTTCTCAGAACAACTGGGTATTGTGGATGCGGACGATTTAGGCGGTGAACCTATCTATATGGATCTTACTGCTATAGAGCGTGCTCCTCAATTAGACCCGAAGGAAATGGAAAAGAAAGAAAAATCATTAAAAGGCATTGTATATAATGTGCCGGGAAAAGCTCGCATTGAATTGTTTACATCAAGAAAAACACTCTATAAAGGTGAAGCTCAAATTACGGAATTCGGTACACGCGAAGCCTTGGCACCTATTATGTTTGAGGATAAAAAAGCTCCTGTGAAAGTTTATTTCTATCCGGAAACCGGGGCTATTAAGCAGATAATTCAATAAATTATTATTAACATAACTTACAGTTTATATTATGTTTGAAGGACAACCTAAAGGTTTATATGCGTTAGCCCTGGCTAATACAGGAGAACGCTTCGGGTATTACACAATGCTTGCGGTTTTCGTATTGTTTTTGCAAGCCAATTTCGGATTCTCTCCAGGTACTGCTGGGCTTATTTATTCCGTTTTCTTGGGTTTCGTTTATTTCTTGCCTCTATTCGGAGGAATGTTGGCTGATAAATTCGGGTTCGGAAAGATGGTAACGATAGGCATTACTATTATGTTCTTAGGTTATTTGTTACTTGCTATTCCTTTGGGAAAAGGAGGTGTGGCTGTTACTGCAATGGGGGGTGCATTGGCTTTAATTTGTGCAGGTACCGGATTATTTAAAGGAAATCTGCAAGTGATGGTAGGTAATTTATACGACGATACACAATATGCCAGCAAACGAGATTCTGGCTTCCAAATATTTTATATGGCTATCAATATCGGTGCCATGTTTGCTCCGACTGCAGCTATTAGCATGATGAATTGGGCGCAAACTTCATTAGGTATGAACGAAGCGGATTCCTACCATTTGGCGTTTGCTGTGGCTTGTTTCTCTTTGATTGCTTCCATGTCGATTTACTATATCTTCCGGAGGACATTCAAGCATGCCGACCGGAATAAAGCTGTGACTACCTCTGCGGGAACCTCCATAAAAGAGCTCTCACCTGCCGAGACAAAAGAGCGTATTATCTGCCTCTGCCTTGTGTTTGCGGTAGTTATCTTCTTCTGGATGGCTTTTCATCAGAACGGTTCGACACTGACCTATTTTGCGCGTGATTATACAGCTACCAGTTCAAGCGGATTAGCAAGTATGGCATTTTATGTGTGGAATCTGGTATTGGGTATTTTTATTGTTTACGGACTCTTTGGATTCTTCCAAAGTAAAACGGGGAAAGGAAAAGGCATTTCGGGAGCTATTATTTTGGCATCTATTATCGGGTTGGTTTATCAATATAACCAATTGCCGGAAACTACAACGGTAAGTGCCCCTATTTTCCAGCAATTTAATGCTTGCTTTGTAGTGGCTTTGACTCCAGTATCTATTGCGTTGTTTGGTTGGTTGGCGAAGAAAGGAAAAGAACCAACTGCTCCGTTAAAAATCGGGTTAGGTATGTTGGTGGCAGCTGTGGCTTATATCCTGATGACTTTCGGTTCGTTGGGATTGTCGGCTCCCGAACTTGATGCGGCAGGGCAACCGATGCACATGGCGGACGTGACTCCGAACCTACTTATCATGACTTACCTAATTTTGACATTTGCCGAGTTGCTGCTTTCTCCGATTGGTATTTCGTTTGTATCTAAAGTGGCTCCTCCCAAATATGCCGGCATGATGATGGGTGGATGGTTTGTGGCAACGGCTATCGGTAATTTTTTAGTAAGTATTCCGGCACTGATGTGGGGCGCATCCTTAACGGTTGTTTGGGGTGTTCTGGTCGGTATTTGCTTGTTAGCTGCCATTTTTGTCTTCGTCATCCTGAAGCGTTTGAATAAAGTGGCTAGGTAAAATAGGGCATGAAGAAAACATTCATCCGTACCGAAAAAACGAGCTTACGGTTCTGTCGCTGGAGTCGTAAGGGATATGCTGCGTTCATTAGTATCCATCGGCAGGTAACAATAGGGCGTTTAGCCGCAGCGCTGGTCGAGCGTTTCCACCTGAAGCAACAAACGTTGCATGGTACCTTGGCTCTAACTAATGATACTTGTTTAGCGGAAGGTAATACCGATAAGGAGTTGCTCAATAAGACAATGTGCTTATATTGGATACGGATAGAAGGTAAAATGTGCCTTGTGTTCTGCGTGTATGTATTATTTGCAATAACGTTGGATGTTTCTTATATAAATAAAATAGAATTACAAATAAGTAAAGGCAGACAAGTATTCGGCAGGATGCTTATCTGCCTTTTGTTATATAAAAGAATATGAGCTTAGAGGAATTGAAGCAAAAAGTTTTGTCAGGAAAACTACTCTCGTCGGAAGAGGCATTATATCTGTTACAAGTAAAGAAAGAGTCCCTATATGAGGCAGCGCATACAATTACACGACATTTCATGGGACAACGGTTCGATACTTGTTCGATAGTGAATGCTCGTAGTGGGAACTGTAGTGAAGATTGTAAGTGGTGTGCCCAGTCAGCATACTATTCTACGAAGGTACAACTTTATCCTTTACTTTCACAAGAAGAGTGTGTACATCAGGCCATATATAATTGGAAATGTGGAATAGGACGCTTTGCATTGGTAACAAGCGGGAAACGGGTAAATACTACTGATATGGAACGGATTACTCGGATTATCAAGGCTATCAAGGATGCATGTCCCATTAAGTGTTGTGCCTCGATGGGGCTGCTCAATTGGGATGAATTGTATGCTCTTAGGGAAAGTGGAGTAGAAAACTATCATTGCAACATAGAGACTGCACCTTCTTATTTCCCGCAACTTTGTACTACGCATACTTTAGCACAGAAGATAGAAACCATACGCATGGCACGAGAGTTGGGTTTTCGGATATGTAGCGGAGGAATTATCGGGATGGGGGAAACATCCGAACAGCGGGTAGAGATGGCATTGTTCCTCCAGCAACTGGATATACGCTCCATACCAATCAATTTGCTCCAGCCGATACCAGGCACACCTTTGGCTCATACCCGACCTATGAAAGAAGAAGATCTGCTTACAACCATTGCTATATTTCGCATGGTTAATCCACAGGCTTATTTGCGCTTTTCAGGCGGGCGTGCCCAGCTTTCAGAAAGTATTCAGCGTAAAGCTTTGTATATAGGAATTAATGCAGCGATCATAGGCGATCTATTGACTACTGTCGGTAGTCGTGCAGATGAAGACAAACAATTATTTACTTCCGAAGGCTATGTGCTGACGGAACAAACGGATTGGAAAGGATAACATATGACTACAACAGAATTATTAGATTATGATCGCCGGCATATCTGGCATCCTTATACCTCTACAATTGACCCATTACCCGTTTATCAGGTGGAGAGTGCGGAAGGAGTACGCTTACACTTAGCCGATGGACGGGAGCTGATTGATGGGATGTCTTCATGGTGGGCAGCAGTACATGGATACAATCATCCCATACTTAATGCAGCAATAGAAAGGCAACTGCATAAGATGAGTCATGTGATGTTTGGTGGTATTACTCATGAAGCGGCTGTGGAGCTTGTATTCCAATTACTGCCTCTACTGCCTCCGTCGATGGATAAAGTATTTCTTGCCGATAGTGGCTCCGTTGCTGTAGAGGTAGCAATGAAAATGGCTATACAATATTGGCAATCCTATGGGAAAGTTTCCAAACATAAATTTGCAACCATTCGAAGTGGGTACCATGGAGATACATGGCATGCCATGTCGGTATGCGACCCAATTACTGGAATGCACGGACTTTTTTCCGGCAGCTTGCCGATACAATACTTTCTGCCTCAACCTTCGATACGTTTCGAGGAAGAATGGGACGATACAGCCATCTACCCTTTGAGGGATTTATTGCAACATCATGCCGATGAGATAGCAGCACTTATATTAGAGCCGGTTGTACAGGGAGCAGGAGGGATGTACTTCTATTCTCCGACTTACCTCAAACATGCTCGTGAACTGTGTCGTAATTATCAGGTATTGTTGATATTTGATGAGATTGCTACAGGATTCGGTAGGACAGGAAAGTTTTTTGCTTGGGAATGGGCAGGAGTGGAACCGGACATCATGTGCATTGGCAAGGCATTGACCGGCGGATACATGACTCTCTCTGCAACTATCACGACAGAGCCAATCGCTACTTGTATCTGTTCCGGTGCGGCAGGATGCTTTATGCATGGTCCTACCTTTATGGGGAATCCTTTAGCTTGTGCTGTGGCATCAGCTTCTTTATCTCTGTTGATGGACAGCAATTGGCAAAGTAAGGTAAAGCATATTGAAGCACAACTAAAGGAACAGCTTGCTCCTGCGGTTGAGTTACCACCTGTACGAGAGGTGCGTGTGTTGGGGGCTATTGGTGTGGTGGAGATGAAACGCCCTGTAGATATGGCTTATCTTCAGCAACGTTTTGTGGAGGAAGGTGTATGGATACGTCCTTTTGGCAAGCTGATATATTTGATGCCTCCCTATATTATTCGTCCGGAGGAGTTATCTATCTTGACGGGCGGTCTGTTGAATATTCTTAAAAGCTATCCGGAATATGATTGATTATCGACAGAAACTTCTTGATTTGGCTTTCGTGGAAAATATGCGAGAACTTCCGATGATACAACATCAGGGGCGATGGATCATTAGAAAAGGAGGACAGAAAATGCTAAACCTCTCGTCAAACGACTATCTGGGTATAGCGAGTGACTCGGCATTGCGTCATGAATTTCTTCATTGGGCAATGGAACAGGAGTTACCTTTATCATCTTCCTCTTCTCGGCTGTTGACGGGAAACTTCTCCGTTTATGCAGATTTGGAGCAATTATTAGCTAAATCTTATGGGCGTGAGGCCGCGTTGGTCTTTAATAGCGGTTACCATGCTAATACGGGTATTCTCCAAGCATTGACGGATAAGCATGATATAGTTATAGCCGATAAGTTAGTGCATGCCAGCCTAATAGATGGGATGATACTTAGTGGGGCTACATTTTTCCGGTATCGGCATCTGGATTATGACCACCTTGAATATATATTGGAAAAGGAACTATTGCACTTTGAGCGGGCTTTTATCGTAACCGAAAGCATATTCAGTATGGATGGCGATGTGGCAGATTTGCCTCGATTAGTCGCTTTAAAGCGTAAATACCCGAATGTGATGTTATATGTTGATGAGGCGCATGCTGTTGGTGTTCGGGGTAGGCAAGGATTGGGAGTTGCCGAGGAATCAGGATGCATCATGGATATAGATCTTTTAGTAGGAACGTTTGGTAAATCTATGGCATCTTTGGGTGCATTTGTAGTATGCAACGATTTGATTCGTAGTTATCTTGTGAATACAATGCGCCCATTGATATTCAGCACTGCGCTTCCGCCTCTTCAAGTAGCATGGACATCCTTTTTGTTCCGCCGACTTCCTGCAATGCAGACGCGGCGTGAACATCTCCGGGCGATAAGTCAACGATTGGCAAAGGCATTGGCTGGTTGGGGCGGAGAGATTTCCAATAGTCATATAGTTCCTTGTATCGTCGGAGAGAATAAGCCTTGTGTATGGATGGCTGAGCAATTGCAACGTAAGGGATTTTATTGTTTGCCGGTACGTCCTCCTACGGTTCCTCACGGCACATCACGTATCCGCTTTTCTTTAACAGCAGATATGGAAGAGGAAGAGATTTATGTATTATTGAATTGCATCGAAGAGTGTGCAGACGATATGGAACGTTGAATAGAATGAGGTTGTGTATGAAGGTAGAGAAAATTATAGATGAACATCGTCCGCGATTGCTGCTATTCTTTTGCGGTTGGTCGGCTTCTCCATTATTATTCAGACATATTGCCATCGAGGATGATAGTGATGTATGGATAGTGTACGACTATAGAGATTGGAATTTTCCGGCAGATATTTCCCCGTATAAAGAGGTAAGGACTATTGCTTGGTCGCTTGGTGTTTGGGTGGCTACGTACTTATGTGCCACATGGGAGAATGTACGATGGGGAACTCGTATTGCTATAAATGGTACGCCGTTGCCCATAGATGATAAGGAGGGAATACCGAAAGCTATATTCAAAGGAACATTAGAACATCTTTCGGCAGAGGGAATGTTGCGTTTCGTCCGCAGGATGTGTGGCTCGCGCGAGGTGTTATCCATTTATGAATCTGTACCACCTCGTCCATTGGAGGTGATAAGAGAAGAGCTTCAATGGCTCTATACAGAAATCTGTGCTTATAAGGAAGAAAAAGGCTGCTTCACATGGACAAAAGCATGGATTTCTACCGCCGATCGTATCTTCCCTTTCGAGAACCAACGCAATGCATGGAAAAGTCTCGGAGTGGAATGGCGTGAAATAGATGCGCCGCATTATTGTTTCCATAAGACAAAACAATGGGCAGAATGGGAAATGAAATAAGCAGGAAGCGGATAAGTCGCTTGTTTAGCCGGGCAACCGGAACCTATGATAAAGCTGCCATGGCACAACGGAATATCGCGGCAAAATTGGCTATAATGTTGGATGAATATATTCAAATATCCGGATTCGTACCTTCTGTTGGGTTAGAAGTAGGATGTGGAACCGGATTACTGACTCGCCATCTGCAACGTTTGTGTGGCACGGCACATTGGACATTGAATGATATTCAGTCTGCCGGCGTGGTACGTGCTTTGGGATATTGTCCTCTGGATACCGAGTTTATCTGTCAGGATGCCGAGACATTGGATTGGGAACGCCGCTTCCAACTAATAGCTTCGGCTTCTACTTTCCAATGGTTTGCCGCTCCAGAGCGCATGGTTAAAAGATTGGCCGCATGGCAACAGAGGGAAGATGTCTTGCTGTTCTCTACTTTTTTGCCGGATAACCTGCCGGAAGTCAGACAACTGACAGGGCAGGGATTGTATTATCCTACTGCTGAGCAATGGCAGGAGTGGTTGTCTCCTTACTATCAAATACGCAATATTATTTCGGAGGTATTGCCTCTCTATTTTAATACGCCCCGTGAGGTGTTACTGCATTTGAAGCATACAGGTGTAACCGCCACCAATTCCGGGATATGGACTCCCGGGCGATTACGCGCATTCTGCCATGACTATCAGTCTGGTTTCAGTAAATCACAAGGCAAGGTAAGTTTAACCTATAAGCCACTTTATGTATTGGCTATAAAAAGATAACAAGATATGAATAACTCAGGAAAAGTATTTTTCGTATCAGGCATAGATACGAATATCGGAAAGACCTACGCCACAGGATTGCTGGCGCGGGCGTTTGCCTCTCGGGGCAATAGCGTGATTACGCAAAAAATGATTCAGACCGGATGCACGGAGGTATCGGAAGATATTGAAATGCACCGCCGATTGCAGGGAATTGATTTGGGCGAGGATGACTATAACGGACTCACTTGTCCTTATCTGTTTGCCTATCCTTGTTCGCCTCACATGGCTGCTGACCGCGAGGGATGTACCATCGATTATGAACGCATTGCCTCTGCGACCCGACAATTGCAGGCCAAGTACGACTATGTCCTTTTGGAAGGTGCTGGGGGACTGATGGTTCCGACCGACCACCAGCGCCTTACCATCGATTATATAGCAGAACATAATTATCCGGTGATACTGGTCACTTGCGGACGGTTGGGCAGTATCAATCATACGTTGCTGAATATAGAGCTGTGCCGGACACTGGGAGTAGAAATCGTGGCGCTGGTTTATAACCAATATCCGCACGAGGACGAAGAAATAGAACAGAACAGTCTGGCGTATTTGCAGGAGCGTTATCCCGACCTGCCCGTTATCCTGATGCCGGAATGGACGGGCGAAGGCAATCTCCTTCTGCCGCAAGGGTGGTAAAACGCCAAAGAGACGAAATAACCTAAGTGCCTCAAAGGTGCAACCTAAGTGCCTTAGAGGTATTACCTAAGTGCCTCAGAGGTGCAATCAGAGTGCCTCTGAGGTTGAACTTAAAGCGAATATAGTATTTTGAACCCACGCAGAAACATCTGTTCATTCTATAATTAACAAAAAATGGAACTATTTTTATTCAAACATTTTTTCTCTTGTGAAAAAAGTCTATATTTGCAACGTGAAATCACTTTTATACATAATCGGTTGCTTTATGGCGATGTTGTTTTTTTCTCCGAGCGAAGAAGAAGCAAGCGGATTTCCGGCATCTTTGCTGGAGAAAGAGGCAACTATGAAAGAAACAGGTAAAGCCCTTCAGGAACAATATCTTACGATTCTTACGGAGAATATAAAGAACAGCAATCTGCTGACGCCGAGAAGGGCTATATCGTTGCTGACTTTCAGTATAAACCTGCGTTCTCAATCACACATAGGGAAAGCCATCCAGCAATTGCGCCTGAGGGGACACGATTTGATGGAAAAGCTGTCCGAAGAAAAATCAATTACACATCATATTAATTATTCCACCCTTTTATGTCGTAACGGCTACCATATCCTGGCCTTACGAAAATTGCTGATTTAGCCATCAAGAGAGATTTTCTGTCCGGATATTAGAACCTCTATTATCCATTATGAACATTTAAATCGATATACAAATAATGATTGCAGCTAATTTCCAATCAATTAGAAGTTGCATAGTTATTTTGTAGAGAAGTTTATGTTTCATTTTCTACCTATTTATTCAATCCAAACTCATAAATAAAAAGAAAACAAAATGGCTAAAACATCAAATAAATTCAATTTATATCTTTCTATTGCTCTTATTTTGGTTAGTTGCGTATTAGCTTGCGGCACATTTATTCCAAACGATTACGTAAAACTCGTATTGGTATTATTTGCATTAGGTTATGGCATATACGGAGTCATGAAAGCCCTAAGCTCTTCACCCGAAGAAAAAACTGAAACTAAAGAAAAATGATACAAAATAACAACGCGCTAACTTAAAAAGAATTATGAAGATAAACAAAGACTTGGCGGAAGCTGTCATGATGGTTTCTTGCATTGTATTGGTGTTAATTGGGACAACAGATTTCGAATCGCAAATGACAAAAAACTTTTTGATGATTGTCTTAGGTGTGATTGCCGTATTGATGGGATGTGTCCGCTATTTCGGTAATAAAAATAAGACACAAGAGAACTAAAAATCTCAGCACGAGTTGCCATTCCGACGTGATGTCGTGATTATCTGTTGCTTATTTTTCTGCCTATTTAATAACTTGCTATACATTTCAGATATGGATTCATTCCGGGCAACAAGTGCCAAGATCTATCGAAAGGGAGCTGTGTCGTAATTACGAGGCAGCTCTTTTCATTCTGTTTCTTTCTCCAGATAGGTTTCGACAGCTTTGGGCGAAGAGTCTTTCAGCAAGACGGTTTTGTCTGAATCCAACAGGTAGATGGACGGAAAACCAAGTATCTCGTAAAGCTCTTGTTCGTAGATAGTTTGGCTTTTATCATAAGCGACAATCCAATCAGCAGGCAAATTAGGTTGCATCATGCGCCAATGATTTAAGTTATCACCCGGATAAACGGTCAGAAGGGCAAGCTCTTTCTGTTCGATTAACGAACGGAGGAATGCATTGCTTTGTATTTCTTGGAGGACTTTATGGCATTCATCACAATCGGGGTCGAAGAAGATAAGCAATGTCCATGAAGCTGAAAGTGCGTGCAGAGTCTGTTGCGTATCGTCAGCCAATGTATAAGTAAAGTCTGCTGCAATGCTGCCTACCCGATTTTTCCAGATAGATTGAAGTAACATTTCAGGGCGAATTTTATCATCCTGACTGAGCCGGTCTGTACTCACCATCGTTTGTAATATAGGAATAAACAACGCTTCATTGCGCATAGGTGAAGCCAAATCATACAAGTATTTCTCGAAAGTGTTGTAGAAAAAGAAAAGTCCGTTGCGGGTGCATGAGGCTTGGCTCATCACTTGCGATAGTGCCGTCTCGGCTTCTTCCTGAGGAACCAGTTGGAACAGGTCGATGAAGTTGACTACGGCTTGTTCAATGGCTTCGGGGCGATTCAGATATTGCAGGCTGTCCACGAAAGTAAAATGTTCCCAATAATGTGCCGCAAGGTAGGAAGCTCGTTCGGCCGGTGTACGGAGCTCTTCCGGTATTGTAGGAAACTGTATGCCGGCATCTTCTGCTTCTTGTGCCTTCGTATGGTGAGGCATGAAAAGGAGAGCCACGAGATAGATGCATAAAGAAATCGTTTTTGCCATAAAGTGATAATCATTGGAATTTGGCACAAAAATAGAATATTTTCCCCGCATTTATCGTATTTTTGTCCGGCTTTAATTGGGAAATAAAGATGATAGACCAACCGACCATCGACCGCATATTGGATGCTGCGAATATCGTAGACGTGGTGTCAGAGTTTGTTACGCTTCGTAGGAGAGGCGTGAACTATGTGGGTTTGTGTCCTTTCCACGATGATAAAACGCCTTCCTTCTATGTTTCTCCGGCAAAGAATATTTGTAAATGCTTTGCTTGCGGTGAAGGTGGAACGGCTGTCCACTTCATCATGAAGCACGAGCAACTAAGTTATTGGGATGCATTGCGCTATTTGGCGAAAAAGTATAACATAGAGATTCAGGAACGCGAACTGACCGACAAGGAGAGGCAAGCGCGAAGCAATCGGGAGAGTATGCTGATTGTCAATGCTTGGGCGCAGAAATATTTTACTTCCATACTGAATGAACATATCGATGGGAAGACTATCGGCATGCGTTATTTCATTGAACGCGGATTTCGGGAAGAAACAATTCGCAAATTCCAGTTGGGGTATAGCTTGGATAAGCGCGACGCACTCTATCAGGAAGCACTGAAGTGTGGTTATAAAAAGGAGTATTTGGAGAAAACGGGCTTGGTGATAGCTTACGAGGACGGGCGGGTAAACGACCGGTTCCGCGGGCGTGTTATCTTCCCGGTGCACTCGTTGAGCGGAAAGGTCGTAGCTTTTGGCGGACGTATTTTGAAGAAAGATGAGAAAACCGCCAAGTATGTCAATTCGCCAGAAAGTGAGGTTTATCATAAAAGCAATGAATTGTATGGCATCTATTTCGCAAAACAGGCTATCGTTAAAGCGGACAGATGTTTCCTTGTAGAAGGATATACGGATGTTATCTCGATGCATCAATCGGGTGTGGAGAATGTCGTTGCCTCTTCTGGAACGGCATTAACGTATGGACAAATCCGTCTTATCCACCGCTTTACCGATAATATAACGGTCTTGTATGATGGCGATGCGGCAGGTATCAAGGCCGCTATCCGAGGTATCGACCTCTTGTTGGAAGAGGGCATGAACGTGAAAGTGGTGCTTTTACCCGATGGAGAAGACCCAGATTCTTTTGCTCGTTCGCATAGCATCAGCGAGTTCACGGAATTTATCAGGCAGAATGAGACTGATTTTATCCGATTTAAGACCAAATTGTTATTGGATGAAGCGGGCAATGACCCTGTTAAACGTGCGACACTCATTGGGGATATTATTCGCACCATAGCGATTGTTCCAGACAATATCATGCGGACGATTTATATCCGCGAGTGCAGTGCCAAGATGGAAATCGATGAACAAGTTGTGCTGAATGAAGTAAACAAAGTCCGTCTTGCTCGCCAAAAGCAACAGGCACAGCGCCAACCAGCAAGGCTTTCTCCGCCAAACGGATTGCCAGCTAACTATCTTTCGCCCCAAATAAAGGCAGATTCGGACGGAAATGTAGTTACAAATGAAGGAGAAAATAACGATAATCCGCCAGAGTATAAAGCTCCTTTGGAAGAAGATGTGGCAATGGGAGGAATGCCTGTCGGGGATTCGGAACCTGATCTTCTGCCGCCTGCACCACCTCCTGCCGAACTACATCCGAAGCGTTCGCCTTATGAAGTGTTCGAGGTCGCTTTGTTGCGTTATATCGTGCGCTATGGTGAAAATGTTTTATATGATTATACGGACGAAGAGACGCATGAAGAGGTGGAGATTCGTGTGGCAGAGTTTATCCGTTCAGATTTGGAACAGGATGACCTCACTTTCTATACGCCGGTGTTTAAGCAGATGATGGATGAGGCCGTTGCGCATTGTCATGACGAAGCTTTTACAGCCAAACGTTATTTCTTGGCACATCCCGACCCACTTGTCAGTTGTATTGCGGCTGATTTGTTGGGAGATAAATACCAACTTAGCAAATATCATTTCAAGTATCGCGAGATAGAACAGGAAGAAGATAAACTGGAACAGGTTATCATTCACGACCTTTTCGCCTTCAAAGAGGCTTATATTCTTCGCCAAATACGCGAGAAGCAGGAATCATTGCGGCAACTTTCGCCCGAAGCAGTCGACCGGATGATGGAAATCATGCAGGAAATTGCTCAGCTGAATGAAATAAAAAAAGTACTCTCTAAAGAGCTGGGCGAACGTATTATATTGAATATGTAATCCTTTATGGGCAGAAATGTGCACAAAAGAGGGCATATCACCTCCTTTGGCACGTTTGCAAACGGTGAGTTTTATTTCCTATATTGTTTTTTATACTTCAATGGAGAGACACCTTGATACCGTTTGAACATTTTGGTAAGTACGGCTTGCTCAGAGAAGTTCAACTTATTGGCTATTTGCTGAATAGTCATGTCTGTATCCATTAGCAATTGGATGATGTGTTGAATCAATATTTCGCAAATCCATTGGTGCACACTCTTGCCGGAGAACTCTTGGACGACACGTCCCAGATATTGGGTCGTAACACAAAGCTCAGTAGCATAGTAGGAAACTAAATGCTCTTTTTCTGCTTTTTCATGAACTAACTTCACAAAACGCACGAATAGGATTTTCCGGCGATTCGTATCCTTTGTATTGTCTTCTTCCCGCTCTTGCAATAAGAAATTGGCTGTTTCCAGAATGAATATCTTTACTTTGCTTTGCAAAATCTCATCCCTGAAGCGATGATGTGGGTTCTCTGCAAACACTTCAATCTCTTCTAAATGGCGAAGCAGCATATGTGCATAATCCTCTTTAATATTAATTACCGGATTGATTCTCATGCTTATTAAGTAAGAGGGAGGGAATGGAGGATTGTTTCTAAAGAGATTGAGTAAAAAGTCCTTTGAAAAAATCAGATGATAAGCCTGGATGTCCGAAGATGTGTTCAATATGGTAAATGGAAGCGAATCTTCCAGCACGTCGACCATGCAATTGGTGGTGAGGGTATGAACCAAACCTCTTAACTTTATCTGCATTTCTCCCTGCTTGATGAATAAGATAGAGCGTTCCGTAATCAGCTTTTCCCGAATCTCCTCCGCATAATAATAGGAAGGAGTGATCCTTCTAAGCAAGAATCCGTCTTCGGCCAACAACTTTTCTTGATACGAAGATAAAATATCGTTGTATGCCATTTTGAGTAATATTATGTTTTTGGTTTATAATAGGCAAATATACGATTTTTTATAGATAAAATATGCTTTTGTATAGATAAATAGAAAACTTTTGCAGACAAATTGTATAAAACTATCGACAAGTAACTTTCTCTGTTAATGAATAAATATCTTTGTATCATAA
>CAZOKT010000027.1:0-16867 GCA_964580505.1 uncultured Parabacteroides sp.
CTATAACCTTCTGATCCGTAGTCAGATGCTCTATTCAGTTGAGCTAACGAGCCTTATTTCCTTATTGCGAGTGCAAAGGTAGTGATATTTTTTGAATGTGCAAACGTTTTGCCCGGAAAATGTGCCTTGCTTGCGTTTTTTTCCTGCTTCAGCACTTGATGCGCAGTGCGTGCAATACCTCCCGAATCTTCTCGTAGGTGGTGATGCGGGTCGGTACCAAAGGTAGACGGAGCTTATTCTCAAGGAAGCCCATCATGCTGAGCATGCTCTTCACGCCTGCGGGATTGCCGTCTACGAAGAGGAGGTTGAACAACTCGGTGAAGCGATGATGGATAATCCGTGCGCTGGCATAGTCACCGCTCAGGGCAAGGCGTACCATGCGTCCGAACTCTCGCGGGAAAGCGTTGCCAATGACGGATATTACTCCTATGGCGCCTAGCGTTATCAGGGGGAAGGTGATGCCGTCGTCGCCCGATATGACGTTGAAGTTTTCCGGTTTGTTCTTGATAATGTCATCCATCTGGGTGATATTCCCTGAGGCTTCTTTCACGGCGATGACATTATGAAACTCGCGCGCGATGCGTAGGGTGGTCTCGGCGGTCATGTTCACTCCTGTCCTTCCTGGTACGTTATAGAGGATGACGGGCAGGTCGGTAGCCCGGGCAATCGCCTTATAATGCTGGTAGATTCCCTCCTGCGAGGGTTTATTATAATAAGGTACGACCGAGAGGATGGCATCGATGCCCTCAAAGTCGCCTTGCTTGAGCTGCTGGACGACGTTGCGCGTGCAGTTTCCTCCCACGCCCAGTACGATGGGGATGCGGCGGTGTACCTTCGCCACGACTAATTTGATGATGTTTCTTTTCTCTTCTTCGGTCAATGTAGGCGTCTCAGCCGTTGTTCCCAGCACGACAAGATAGTCTGCGCCGTTCTGCAACAGATAGTCCACAAGGCGGTTTAATGCCTCATAATCTACACTTTCGTCTGCCTTGAACGGGGTGACCAGTGCGACACCTAATCCTTTTAAATTTATGTCAGCCATACGTTTTAATTCTCAGTTCCTATATTCTTGCGCAAAAGTAAGCAAATTCCGTCATTTTAGTACGGCATGTTTGCAAATAAAATAGCTTTTGTTTGAAATAAAAGCTGCCTTGCGATTCTTATTCTTCTATCATCTTCAGGAAGTCGGCTTCGCGGAGGATTTTTACGCCCAGCCGGGCGGCTTTCTCCAACTTGGCGGGTCCCATATTCTCTCCGGCAAGGAGATAGCTGGTTTTTCCGGAGACGGAGCCGCTGTTTTTCCCGCCGTGCTGTTCGATGAGTGCCTTATACTCTTCGCGCGTGTGGTGGGTAAAGGTGCCGCTGATGACGATGGTGACCCCTTTCAGCCTTTCCGTGCGTGCGGCAAGGGCGGCTTCGGAGAGTTCCATTTGCAGTCCGTATGCCTTCAGTCGGGCGATGAATTGGCGGTTTTGCTCGTCGGCAAAATAATCTACCACGCTTTGGGCGATGCGCTCTCCTATCTCGTCTACGGCTGTCAGCTGGTCGAACGTGGCCTTTTCCAGCCGGTCTATCGACTGAAACGCCTGCGCCAGTTTTTTCGCTCCTGTTTCTCCCACGTAGCGAATCCCGAGGGCATAGAGTACGCGCTCGAAGGGGACTTCCTCCGAGCGCCGGAGGCTTTCCAGCAGGTTGCGCGCGCTTTTCTCCGCCCATCGTTCCAGTCC
Organism: uncultured Parabacteroides sp.; assembly: GCA_964580505.1. Classification (GTDB taxonomy): domain Bacteria; phylum Bacteroidota; class Bacteroidia; order Bacteroidales; family Tannerellaceae; genus Parabacteroides. The sequence goes on from CAZOKT010000027.1 coordinate 1,728, forward strand.
GAGCAGGTCTGCCATCGTCAGTTCATACAGGTCGGCAGCGTTTCTTACCAATCCGGCTTCATACAGGTATTCGATCGTCTCTGGACCGATGTTGATGTTCATGGCTTTGCGCGTGACGAAGTGCTCGATGCGGCCTTTGATTTGCGGAGCGCACCCCGACTCGTTCGGGCAATAGTGCGCCGCCTCGCCTTCTTCGCGCACAAGGGGCGTACCGCATTTCGGACAGTGGGTGATGAAACGTACCTTTTCGCCCGGCGGCACCGGACGCGCCTCTTCATCTACGCCTACAATTTTGGGGATGATTTCGCCCCCTTTCTCCACATAAACATAGTCTCCGAGGTGAAGGTCGAGGCCTTCGATGATGTCTGCATTGTGCAACGAGGCGCGCCTCACGGTCGTTCCTGCCAGCAAGACCGGCTCCAGGTTGGCTACGGGAGTCACGGCGCCAGTGCGTCCTACCTGAAAGGAGACCGAGTTCAGTCGGGTTTCGGCGCGTTCGGCCTGAAATTTGTAGGCAATCGCCCAGCGCGGGTTCTTTGCGGTGTATCCCAACACCCTTTGTTGCGCGAGCGAATTTACCTTCAAGACGATGCCATCTGTGGCCACGGGCAGGTTGTGCCGCTCGGTGTCCCAATAATTGATGTAGTCGAATATCTCTTCGGGAGTGCGGCAGATGCGCATCACGTCCGGAATCTTCAGTCCCCAGCGGCGCGCCGCCTCCAAGTTGCCATAGTGGGTATCCGCCGGAAGATGCTCACCCAAGACGTAATAAAGGTAAGCGTCCAGTCGGCGCGCGGCGACATTCGCCGGATTCTGTAGCTTCAACGTCCCCGACGCAGCGTTGCGCGGATTGGCAAAGAGCGGCTCCTCCTGTGCTTCGCGCTCGCGGTTCAGGCGGTCAAACTCCGTCCAAGGCAGGAGGATTTCCCCCCGTATTTCCACCTCGTCGGGATAATCGTCGCCCCGCAGGTGCAGCGGGACGGAACGGATGGTGCGGACATTGGCGGTAACGTCGTCTCCCCGCGTACCGTCTCCCCGCGTGACTGCCCGAATCAGGCTTCCCTTTTCGTAGGTCAGGGAGATGGAAGTGCCGTCATACTTCAGCTCTGCCACAATCTCGAAAGGCGTTCCCAGCAGCTTTTTGACGCGCTCGTAAAACTCGCGCACCTCTTCGGCCGAGTAGGTGTTGCCCAGCGAGAGCATGGGGTAGCGGTGCGTTACCTGCGCAAACTCCTTCGTCAGGTCACTTCCCACGCGGCAGGTGGGCGAATTGGGGTCGGCATATTTCGGATGCGCTGCCTCCAAATCTTGCAAAGCTCGCATCTTTTCGTCAAACTCCCGGTCGGTTATCGTGGGAGCCGACAGCACATAATATTGATAGTTATGCTGTTCCAGCTCTTTTCGCAGGGTCTCTATCTGTTCTTTTATTGACATATTCATCTCTGTTTTTCGTTTTCTTTTCAAAGCCGTGCGCACAAAATTAGCAGTTTTTTCCCGTGCTGCAAGGTGCGATGCGGATAAAAGCATAAAAAAGCTCCCCCTGCAGTGAGGGGAACTTCCCGTTAAATGCATGACGACACGCCGAGTGCCGTAGCGATGGAGGTGAGAATCGTTATCAACGTCTGAATCACAATCTTCCAAATGTTCTTGCTTTTTTCTTCTGCCATACTTATTTAATTTAATTTACAAATAACCATTACTTATTGTTAACCGCTCAAGGCGTGGGGGAATCCGAATCCTCGTCCCCCGACGAAGAGGAATCACTGACGCGCTCGAAGGAGGCGGTCGTGCGCACTTCCTGCAATCGCTTGCCCGGATAAAAGAAGATTTTGGGTTTCCGAATCATCGAAGTATCAAACGACTCGACCGCCGCAAGGCACTCGGAATCACCCAAAAGGAACTGGCGGAGCGCATCGGACGCGTCCGTTCCTACATCAGCCGTCTGGAGAAAGGCGAAACCGACTTGCAACTCTCTTCCTTTATCCGAATTGCCGCTGCCTTGGGCATCATGTAAGGCTCGATTGAATCTCATCTGAAAAAGAAAAGGCGGCAGAGCGGCTTGTATGCGCCCCGTCGCCTCTTTTCTCAATTATTCATCATCAATTCTCAATTATCCATTTTCCATTGTCTACTGTCAATGGCTCAATATACTAACCTCAGATTATCAATCCAAAACGTATTGCCGATGGAGCCGATGTAAGCTCCTCCGTGGCTGGAGACGAACTGCAAGACCATGTGCGTCGGCGTATCGTCGGCCGATGCCCAGCCCACTTCCCGGATAGGTACACTTTCGCCGCGGCTGTTCACCGTATATCGCTCTTCGACCTGTATGCGCATATAGTCGCGATACTCCGGACGGTCTGTAATGTCGCCATATAGGATGGGATACTCCTCATCGTTCACCCAATCTTCGCTCGACTCGGAATAGCGGTGCACCATCGTACCCACCCGTTTGGAGTAGACATTGCCGTTTTCGTCCTCCCAACGTTTCTGGAGCAGCAGCACGACGGCTACGGAGTCTTGCCCCTCGACGGTTGTCTTACGGCTGAAACCCGTACTGCGCGTCCGCTCGTGTTGCGGCATTACCTTTACTTTGTAGTCAAACTTCAGCGCTTTGGGCTTCTTGGTGAACGGAATACCGCTCAGGAGCATGCTTTGCGGATTCTTCGTCCCGCGAATCGGTTCGTGTATCGTCCCGAGGAATACCGAGCCTGCCGCCACCACTTCGATATTGACCAGCCCCAGTACCTTCACGCTCTCCATGCGCGTCTCCATGCGGGCGCACCAGCCGTCTCCCCGACGCTCGGGAAAGACCGACACGTTGGTCTTCACCACGCCAGCTACCTTCGCCATCACGTTCGAGTTTGCCCACGGCGAGCCGCCCTGATTGGTATAGGCGATGTTCCCCACGATGGTGTCGCTCGGTCCTATTTCATAGAGCCATTTCGTCTGTCCGCCTATAATTGCGGACTCTGTTATCTCACGCACTACCCAGTTGTCCAAGTCCCCGTAAGGAAAAGCCTCCTCTTGGGAATGGACAATGGAGAATTGACAATTGACAATCAGTGCGAGCAATCCTATTAATATATTCTTCATTTTTCCCCCTTCTCCATTGCTGATTGTCTATTATCCATTGTAATTACCTCATACTTCCACGCCTTGAGCGCCATGCCCCAGTTTTCTTCTACGGTCTTTACCGTCTCGGGTTCATATTTATAGTGGTTCTTTTTGTAGCCTTTCTTCTTACCTAAATAGGTTTCGATGGCGGCCTTCGATTCGGTAAATCCCGGCAAGTCCAGTCGGCGGTAGATTTCTTCGGTCATGCCGAACGCATCTTTTTCAAAGTCTTCAAACTTGACTTCTATCAGGTTCCCTTCGGGAATCAGGTGCTTCTCCTCTTCAAATTTATAGAACAGGCGCCGGTAAACCTCCGTGAAGTTCCGCGTCAGCTCCTCGTCGGAGAGCGGTTGCAGCATCAACGGCTTGATGGTATTCGTAAAAAAGCTCCTTGTACTCTCGAAGACGGTGTACGGATTGCGCTTGAGATAGATGAACTTGGCGTTCGGGAACATCTCCACCAGCGTCTTTACCCGTCCCGTATGCGGCGGATTCTTACTGAGATACTGGGTGCCGTGCGTATTGTAGAGCGAAATCTTCACCAGCTTCAGGAAGGCGTCCTTGAAGATTTGCCGCTCTTCCTCCGTGATGTCGTTAAAAAGCAGGTACTTGTCGCAATATTCCAGCATCCGTTGCGGGAAATACCAGAAGTTGTAATACGTATAAGGCATCATGTTGGAGAGGGCGAACTCCTCTTCTTGTGGCAAGTCCACCTTGAGCTCCATGTTGTCGGTAGGGCGATGGTCTGGCATCAGAAACGACATATTTTTCTTAAAGAAAGGCTGTCCCCAGAGCATCAGGTTAGGAAACACCGTCTGGTAGGTAGTGGTGTATCCGAAGTGCTTGTCGCACGCAAAAACATTGTGGACGAACGTCGTCCCGCTGCGCCAGTGTCCCAAGATAAAGAGCGGGTCAAACTCCAGCTTCTTGCCTGCCAGCAGCTTCTCGTAGCGGCTGTTTTGCAGGGGAACCAATGTACTGAGCAGGCGGCATATCGCCTTGGTGAGGCGGTACTTCCCTTTATAATTCGCCCCGATGAGCTGTCCTGACGTTATTTGTTTGAAGGTTTTCCAATCTGCGCCGACCAGCGTATTTATCGGCAGTTTATCAAATTGCAATAATCCCATTTTCTTCTGTTTTCTTTTTTCTTATTTTATCACTCTAAGTTCGACGCCCTGTGCAGCCATCTCTTTGCACACTTTCCCTACGGCTTCGTAATGTTCGGGAGCAATCCCCAGTTCAGGCAGATTGAGCGTGATGACGTTTTCAAACTCGGCTGCCACCCGGTTGTCGTCTACTGCCTTCAGAATCATACCGACAGCCGACGTATTGTTCGTAATCGGGTCAATCAGGATAAACGAACCGGTCTGCTTGTTGGTCGCATAGGCGTCGAAAAAGAGTTCTTTGTTGGTCGATATGACCACCTTCCCTATCTCGTTCAGCGTCAAAAGTTCCACGTCCGACTGTTCCATCGTATTGACATCCACCTTATAGCGGATGGCGTCAATCCGAGCGCGCGTGGTGTTTGTAGTCTGTTTCAGGTAGAATTGCTTGTCGCGGTTCATGGCCTCTTCGTCCATCCATACCAGCATCGCCTCAAAACAGCGTCCCTCGGTAGGCAAATCATGGGGATGAACCAGCATCTCCCCTCTCGACACGTCTATCTCGTCCTCCAAGGTGAGCGTGACCGACAGCGGCGGAAAGGCCTCTTCTATCTCTCCTTCGTAGGTAACGATGCCCTTCACGCGCGACGTTTTTCCCGAAGGAAGCGCCATAACCTCGTCACCTTTCCGGACAACGCCGCTTGCCACTTTTCCGGAGAATCCGCGGAAGTTCTGGTTCGGGCGCAGTACGTATTGCACCGGGTAGCGGAGGTTCGTATAGTTTCTGTCCTGCTCAATTGGCACGGTTTCCAGAAAATCGAGCAGCGAAGTCCCTTCGTACCACGGCGTGCGTGCGCTCTTGGTCACCACGTTGTCGCCATCCAGTGCGGAAAGCGGAATGCACGTCACGTCCTCAATCCCCAGCGGAGCGACAAACTGCCGGTAGTCTGCCACGATTTTGTCGAACACTGCCTTGTCAAAGTCCACCAAATCCATCTTGTTGACCGCCAGCACGACGTGATGAATCCCCAGCAACGACACCAAGTAGGTGTGCCTTTTGGTCTGCGTGATGACTCCCGTGCGGGCATCCACAAGGATAATCGCCAGATTGGCTGTCGAGCCTCCGGTAATCATGTTCCGTGTGTATTGCTCGTGCCCCGGCGTGTCGGCAATGATGAATTTGCGGTTATTCGTGCTGAAATAGCGATAAGCCACGTCAATCGTGATGCCCTGCTCGCGCTCCGCCTTGAGTCCGTCCAGAAGAAGTGCGTAGTCGATGTGCTCACCGGCATTCCCTACACGCTTGCTGTCGCGCTCCAAAGCGTCCAATTGGTCTTCATATATCTTTTTACTGTCGAACAGCAGCCGCCCAATCAAGGTAGACTTTCCGTCGTCCACCGACCCGGCCGTCAGGAAACGCAGCAAATCTTTTTGCTCATCTCTATCGAGAAACTCTTTAATTGACAATTGAGAATTGAGAATTGACAATTGGTCTTGTTCTGTATTCATCTTTCTTTACGTTCCTTATTTCCTTATATTTTGTTTACTCGTTTTGTCCATTATTCATTGTCTATGCTAAAAATAGCCTTCCCGCTTCTTCTGCTCCATGCTGGCATCTTGGTCGAAATCGATGACGCGGGTCGTGCGCTCGCTCTTGGTGGTGGTCATCATCTCTTCCACGATTTTCTCGATGGTATCGGCATCGCTCTCTACGGCACCGGTCAGCGGCCAGCAACCCAGCGTGCGAAAACGGACTTTGCGCATACGGATTTTGTCACGATACTGCTCCGGCAGACGGTCGTCATCCGCCATAATCAGGTTGCCGTCCATCTCTACAATGGGGCGTTCCTTCGCGAAATACAGAGGTACAATCGGGATATTCTCCAGACGGATGTACTGCCATACGTCCAGCTCCGTCCAGTTCGACAACGGGAAGACACGTATGCTCTCACCCTTATGGATGCGGGTGTTGTAGATGTCCCACAGCTCTGGGCGCTGGTTCTTCGGGTCCCATTGGTGGAATTTGTCGCGGAAAGAGAAGATACGCTCTTTGGCACGGCTCTTTTCCTCGTCACGACGTGCTCCGCCGAATGCGGCATCAAATTTATGCTTGTCCAAGGCGTTCAGCAATGCCTGCGTCTTCATCAGGTCGGTATGCACTTTGCTACCGTGCGTGAAAGGCCCCACGCCGGCGTGAAAGGCCTCCATGTTAGCTTCAACAATAAGGTTCCATCCGTATTTCTTGGCATAGGCATCACGAAACTGAATCATCTCTTTGAACTTCCATTTCGAATCGATGTGCATCAGTGGGAAGGGAACCTTCCCCGGCGCAAAGGCTTTCTCCGCAAGGCGCACCATGACTGACGAATCCTTGCCGATTGAATAGAGCATAACCGGGTTCTCAAACTCGGCAGCTACCTCGCGAATGATGTAAATCGACTCTGCTTCCAGTTCTTGCAAATGACTTAATTTATAATCTGACATAAGCTTCTTTTATTTTCGTATTTTCGGAATAATGATTTCTAACAGTTGACGGACAGACTCTTCGAGGCTCAACACGGACGTGTCAAGCGTCAATGCCGAATGAAGCGGCACCTCGAAAGGTGCAGACACACCTGTAAATTCGCTTATCTCGCCTCGCCTTGCCTTGGCATACAGTCCTTTCACGTCGCGGCGCTCGCACTCTTCAATCGGCGTACTGACGTAGATTTCCAAGAAATCCGCCTTGCCGATGATTCCGGCCGCCATCTCCCGCAGCCGATTGTTCGGACTGATGAATGCCGCCAACGTAATGATGCCGGTATCGACAAAGAGCTTGCCTACCTCCGCTATGCGGCGAATGTTTTCTACCCGGTCTTCGGGCGAGAATCCCAAGTTATTATTGATGCCGCTGCGGATATTGTCGCCGTCCAGAATCCGGCACAGCAGCCCCCGACGGTGCAGTTCGCGCTCCAGCGCAATCGCTATCGTGCTCTTCCCCGAGCCGCTCAACCCCGTGAACCATACCATCACGCCGCGCTGCCGCAGCAATGTTTCTTTCTCTTCGCGCCCCAACATCTTGTCGAATATCGGGTAAATATGTTTTTCTTCCTTCATATATGTGCTGTTTTTTTCACTTTCTTTGCGGGAATATCCGGGCATCAACGCCTCCGTTCTTAGGCATCTGTTAGCCAAACGGCCAAATCTTCGGAATCAAGAAGATGGAAATAAGGAAAACAAGAAGGTTCATCGGCAGTCCGACCCGCACAAAGTCCGTGAACTTGTAATTCCCAATACCCTGTACAATCAGGTTCGTCTGGTAGCCGATGGGTGTTGTAAATGCCGCAGACGCCGCGATACATACCACTATAAAGAACGGCTTCGGGTCTACACCCAACTGGTTGGAGATAGACAAGGCCAGCGGGAACGCCAGCGCCGCCGCCGCATTATTCGTAATCAGTTCCGTAATAATATTGGTGATGATGTAGAGAGTGGCCAGCAGGACATACGGGCCGTAGCTGTAACTCAGCTCAATAATGAAATTCGCGATGGCATCCGCAAACCCGGAGTTCACCATCGCCTTACTGATTCCGAAGGCACTCGCGATGGTAATCAGGATATCCCACGAGATGTATTTCGTATATTTCCGCGCCGGAAAGATGTTCGTCCACGCCATCACGATGGCAGTAACCGCCGCAAAGAAAAACATATCCATCTTGATGTTCGGGCACCGCTCCTGCGTGTAAGGCAGCTCACCCACCGTTGCGCCGAAAATCATCAGCGCGAGCAGTATCAAAACGAAGATGCGCTTCTTACGGTCTGTGTGTGAGTGGGCATCTTTCCCGTTGGCAATCATTAGGAAGACCGACGATTCTCCCCACGCCGACACGAACGAGTCGTCTGCCATCAGCACCAGCGTGTCGCCCTCGTTCAGCGGAACTCGGTCGCGCTCTTTCGTCAGGTTCTTTCCGTTGCGTTTAATATCCTTTACCTCTACGCCATAATGCCGCTTGAAGTCGAACTCCTTCAGTGTCTTGTTGATACCCGGAAAGCGCGGTCCCAGCACAACCTCCAGCGGATGAAGGTTCTCATCTGCTTCGGCTTCTTCCTCTTGTGCCTCTTTGCTTTCCCGCTCGTCCGGCAGCAAACGCTTGGAACAGAGCAGGAGGTAAAGGATACCCCCAATCGTAATCGGCACGCCCACCATAGCCAGCTCGAACATCGTCATCCCTTTGTAGCCCGCGTCTATCATCATTCCGTGTACCACAAGGTTGGTCGATGTACCGATCAGCGTACAAAGTCCGCCCAGCACCGTGACGTATGACAGTGGAATCAGGAACTTGGTAACCGGCAGCTGCACCGACTTCGCCCAACGTTTGATTATCGGCGCAAAGATAACTACCACCGGTGTATTATTAAGGAAGGCGGAAATGAAGGCGATGGAAGGCAATATGCGCAGTTGGGCTTTCCATACCGTAGTCTTTCCGCGCGGCAGTATTTTGTTGATGATTTGCGTCAATGCGCCGGATTGTCGGACGCCCTCGCTCACCAAAAAAAGCAAGGCGACAGTAATCATGCCTTTGTTACTGAAGCCTTCCAACATCTCTTTCGGTGAAATAATCCCGCAACACAAGAATATGACCAGTGCGGAGAATAAAATCATACCGGGACGCATCCTGTCCCACACCAACGCTGCAATCATGCCTACCAAGACACAAAGCACAAACAATACCTCGCAATTCATGCTCTAACTTATTTCCTTGACAAAAATTCTTTTTACTATCGCGCAAAGATACAAATTCTCCCCACACGACCGGCACAAATTACGCGTAAATCCCAACAAAAGCGTTATATAGACCAATAACTTCTCTGCAAGTTTCAGGAAAGAAAAGATACGGGCTTCACGATAAACCACGGGTTTTGCAGCTCTTTCTTATTATATGTCAGCGGCGTCTTTTCGTCAATATGATACACTTCGCATCCGGCTGCCTTCGCAATGGCATGACCTGCCGCCGTGTCCCACTCCATCGTCGGCGCAAAACGCGGATAAATATCCGCTGAACCCTCTGCCACCAAGCATATCTTCAGGCTGCTTCCGCTGCTGATTAACGTAACCGGTTGCCCCTTTTTCCGCAGATTGTCCACATAACACGTCGTTTCCTCCGTCTGATGCGAGCGCGAAGCCACTACCACAATCCCCTGATGCACCAGCGCCGACGGCAAAGAGGCGGCATTGTGGCGCATTTCGTCCATAGAAGGCTGGCTCACGCTGTCGATATTCGTCAGTTTATATGCACCAATCGTATTGCAGGCAAAATAGAGTTCCTTACGAACCGGCACATAAATCACGCCCAAGACCGGCACGCCCTTGTGTACTAGTGCAATATTCACCGTAAATTCGCCGTTCCGCTTGATGAACTCCTTCGTCCCATCCAGCGGGTCGACCAACCACAACGTCTCCCAATCCTTACGCTTTTCATACGGAAGCTGCTTTTCTTCTTCGCTCAAAATAGGGAACGGCGTAACCGAAAGTGCCGAGACAATCAGCCTGTTAGACGCCTTATCCGCCCGAGTGAGCGGCGAATGGTCAGCTTTCATCTCTACCCCAAAATCTGCATTCGGGTCAGAATAAATATCCATAATAGACTTTCCCGCATCCAATGCGGCACGAATGGCTATATATAAATAATTAACAAAATCCATACCTTTTACAGTTAAATTAAGAGATTATGCACAAAGATATAACCTTTTATCCGAAAAGACAAATAAAAAGCAGACAAGCACGGAAAAAGGAGCCCAGTTCCTCCCCGAATGCTAAGCCCCACCCCTTCCGTTTATGCCCGGCTTTTCCGTCGGAATCGGGCAGGGATTTCCAACAAAAAAGAGGCTTTCTTTTGTCTGAATAGCCTCTTTGTATAGGAAAAAGCCGCACTTTAGATTTAGACAAACTCCGTATGACAAGATTTGAGTGCCTCGCCGCCTTTGTAATCCGCCGTGCTAAGCATACCCCGAAGGGCGCGGCCCGCCATTGGCGACAAAAGCTATGTCTCGGAATTATATTAATTTGATGAGTTTCCCAATCGAACAAGTGCGGCTTAACTCTTTAAGTCGTCCCTTATTTGTGTTGCAAACATACAATTTGATTTTGAATAAACCAAATTTTTTTCAAGGAATTTTACCGAAATGGCGCGGCTTGTCAAAATAAAAGGTCGCTCCCGCAAAAGAAACGACCCTCTATCTGTAGAAATTTTCTTCTTATTTTATTTTTGCGACAATCGCCTTGAACGCTTCCGGATGATTAACGGCTAAATCAGCCAGCACCTTACGGTTGATTTCAATTCCTGCAGCATGCAAAGCTCCCATCAGGCGGGAATAAGACAGACCCTCGAGGCGGGCAGCGGCATTGATACGCTGAATCCACAACGCACGGAAGGTGCGCTTCTTATTACGACGGTCGCGGAACGCATACGTCAAGCCTTTCTCCCAAGTGTTTTTAGCTACAGTCCAGACATTTTTGCGCGCACCGTAGTAACCACGGGTAAGTTTCAAAATACGTTTTCTTTTTGCTCTTGAAGCAACATGATTTACTGATCTTGGCATAATTCTAATTTGTTTTTGAATGTTAGCGTCATCTTTATTATTCGGAGATGAACTTTGATTTGCTAAAAATTCGGTTAATAAAAATCTCTTTAAAACTCGCTTTATAAAATCATTACAGGCAAAGTAACTTCTTTACGTTCTTTACATCCGCGCGATCTACAAGACCGAAATGGGTCAAATTGCGTTTCTGTTTCTTTGTCTTTTTCGTCAAAATGTGACTTTTAAAAGCATGTTTTCTCTTGATTTTACCTGTTCCGGTAAGAGCGAATCTTTTTTTGGCACCGGAATTAGTCTTCATCTTAGGCATTTTCCAATCTGTTTTAATTAATTAAACAATTTATTATTTCTCAAACGAAACTACTTTATTTTTCTTCAGTCTTATTATTCGCTGGCTTTGTTGCTTGAGGAGCTTGCTTTTTGGCGGCTTTCGAAGAACCTGCGCCCTTCTTCGGAGTAATCATGATAATCATGCGTTTTCCTTCCAGCACGGGCAGTTGTTCTACTTTTCCGTAATCTTCCAAATCATTTGCAAAACGAAGTAACAACACTTCGCCCTGTTCTTTAAACAAAATGGAACGTCCTTTGAAGAACACGTAGGCTTTCACCTTTGCTCCTTCTTCTAAGAAACCCTTCGCGTGTTTCAGTTTAAAATCGTAATCATGGTCATCGGTTTGCGGTCCGAAGCGTATCTCCTTCACTACCACCTTTACCGATTTCGCTTTCTGTTCCTTCAGACGTTTCTTCTGTTGGTAAAGAAACTTTTGATAATCAATCACCTTACAAACCGGCGGCGCAGCATTGGGTGAAATTTCAACTAAGTCTAATCCTTGATCTTCGGCGATTTTCAGTGCCTGTGATATGGGGTAAACGCCCTGCTCCACGTTATCACCGACTAATCGGACTTCCCGAACGTGTATTTGTTCGTTCATCCTGTACTGCTCTTTCGAATTGTCCAACTTCATTCAAATGATTATTAATTCTCCTTCTTGCTTTATTTATTTTTATTTTCTAATTACCAGCGGTTAATCATTTCTTCAACCTCTTTATGAATTTGCGCCGCAAAGTTAATAACTTTTACGGAACCTTTATCACCTTCGCCCTGTTTTCTTACAGAAACTTCACCATTTTCTGCTTCTTTTTCGCCGACAATGAGCATATAGGGGATGCGTTTCATCTCGTTATCGCGGATTTTACGGCCAATCTTCTCGTTCCGGTCATCTACCAAGACGCGGATGTCTTGCTGCTTCAGCTGGCGTGCCACCTCCCATGCGTAGTCATTGAAGCGTTCGCTAATCGGCAGGACGACGGCCTGGTCTGGGGTCAGCCACAGCGGGAACTTACCGGCAGTGTGTTCTATCAACACGGCCACGAAGCGTTCCATCGAGCCGAACGGCGCACGATGTACCATGACCGGACGGTGTTTCCGGTTATCTTCGCCGGTATATTCCAGCTCGAAGCGTTCCGGAAGGTTATAGTCTACCTGGATAGTCCCTAACTGCCAGCGGCGTCCGATGGCGTCCTTCACCATAAAGTCTAATTTCGGTCCGTAGAAAGCGGCTTCACCATATTCTATACGTGCAGGCAGTCCTTTCTCTTCGCATGCCTCGATGATGGCACGTTCGGCCTTTTCCCAATTCTCGTCGCTGCCTATGTATTTCTCGCGTTCTACCTTGTCGCGCAGCGAAATCTGCGCTTCGAAGTTCTGGAAATCCATTGCCTTGAACACAATAGATATAATATCCATCACGCGGATAAACTCATCTTTCACCTGGTCGGGGCGGCAGAAGATGTGGGCATCGTCTTGCGTAAAGCTCCGGACGCGGGTCAGTCCGTGCAGCTCTCCGCTCTGCTCGTAGCGGCATACAGTGCCAAATTCAGCTATGCGCAGCGGAAGGTCGCGGTACGAACGCGGCGAGTTTTTGTAAATCATACAGTGGTGAGGACAGTTCATCGGCTTAAGGAAGTACTCCTCGCCCTCTTCCGGCGTATGGATAGGCTGAAACGAATCCTTGCCATATTTTGCATAATGTCCGGACGTGATATACAATAATTTATTGCCAATCGGCGGGCACATCACCTCCTGATAGTCATAACGAGCCTGAATGCGGCGCAGGAACTCTTGCAAACGTAGGCGGAGCGCCGCACCACGGGGCAGCCACATAGGCAATCCTTTGCCCACCGTATCCGAGAACATAAACAAATCCAGCTCCTTACCTATCTTACGATGGTCGCGCTTCTTCGCCTCTTCCAGCATCACCAGATACTCGTCCAGCATTTTCTTCTTGGGAAAAGAGATAGCATAGAGGCGCACCAACTGCTTGCGTTTCTCGTCGCCCCGCCAGTAGGCACCGGCTGCACTCAGTACCTTGAAGGCTTTAATATAAGAGGTATTCGGGATGTGCGGACCGCGGCACAAGTCAGTAAACGCACCTTGCGTATAGGTCGTTATGCTGCCGTCTTCCAACTCATTGATAAGTTCCACCTTATAGTTCTCGCCCCTGTCGCCGAACATCTTCAGCGCATCTGCCTTCGATATGTCTTGGCGCACGATAGCTTCTTTCTTGGCTACCAGCTCCATCATTTTCTTTTCTATGGCAGCGAAGTCGCTGTCCTTTATCACTCTCTCGCCCGGGTCTACGTCATAATAGAAACCGTTCTCGATAGCCGGACCAATACCAAACTTGATTCCTGGATACAGTTCCTGCAAAGCTTCTGCCATCAGGTGAGCGCTCGAATGCCAGAAAGCGTGCTTTCCTTCCTCGTCATCCCACTTATATAGTTTTACCTTGGCATCTTCGTGGAGAGGACGGGTCAAATCCCACACTTCACCGTTCACGTCGGCAGCCAATACTTCCTGAGCAAGGCGCTGACTGATGCTTTCGGCTATCTGCATCGCAGTTGTCCCTTCCGCATATTCTTTCACGGAATTATCCGGAAATGTAATCTTTATCATATCATTCATATTTTATCAGCGCACAAAGATAGTACCTTTTTTTCGAAGGATAACGATATTTTCACAGGAAAAAAAGCACATTCTCCCCAAAAGGTAGGCAGCAAAATGCAGGCCGTGCCGTTCCCCTTCACCCTCGAAAGGTTATGCCTGATCTATCTCGTCATTGCTTGTTCATGCCCTCGAATGTGGCTTTACGGAGTGTCCCTTGTGCGTCATCCGTATTATATTCCCAATACATAATACCCCGCATACCTTTCTGACGGATAAAGTCACATTTCAAGGCGATGGAACGCGGGTCTTCATACGTACAAACCATCGTTCCTGTCGAATCCGTCAGGTAAGGTACCTGTGCTACCGAATCCCAACAAGCGATATAACTATCAGGCAATTTATCCATATCCTTGAAATCTACATAATAAGGCAGCTCCGGTTCTAAACCATGCCCGTAGAACGGAATTCCTACCACTAATTTGTGAGCCGGGATGCCTTTGGCCAAATGTGCCTCAAGGGACTCAGAGGTAGAAGCTCCTTTGCGCGTCTTGTCTGATGGATAAAGAGCGGCATTATGGTAAGGAGGATTGCCCATGTCGTAAGCCATAATGTTAACGAAATCAATATAGGGGTCAATGGCAGGGAAGTCAATAAAGCGCGCGCTATAGGCAGAAGCCAACGTAAGCAGCTTATCTTTACCGATAGCCTCACGAATATCGTGCATCAATAAGGTGTAATTGTCCGTATCATCCGGCGAGCAAGAAATACCGGCTGCCTTACTTGTCGGATATTCCCAGTCGATGTCTATGCCATCCAGATTGTATTCATCCACAATACGTCTGCAATCTTGGGCGAACGCCATACGAGTTTTTTCGTTTGCGGCCATTTCACTGAAATTACCACTTCCCCATCCACCGATTGAAAGCAGCACACGTAGCTTCGGGTAGTCCTTCTTCAAGTTCGCGATTTCAAGTAAACGTTCTTCGCGAGCTATCCGTACTTTGTCGAAAGTGGAATCAACATGTCCGAAAGCATAGTTAATGTGTGTTACAACCGTCGGGTCGGGCAACGTCTCACCCTGCGACGTTACATACGCCGCTACAATCATTTCTGCCTGCTCCTGCGGCTTCTGCTGACAGCTTATCAGTAGGAATCCCGCACAAAGCACGAGCGAACCAAAAACTTTTCTCATATCACTTAATTTATAAAATTGCGGGCGAAATTAGAGAAAAACCGTGGAAATACAAATCCTTTCCGCAGAAATCCGCCCTGTCAAGCCTTATTTTGGCATAAAAGGCAGGCAGCTTCCCATGCATTGCTGCGGAGCTTTTCCATTTATTCTCAGGGCAAACGCATCTAATTCCTCAGGATTTTCAAGAGATATTCATTGTCCCATC
>CAZOKT010000028.1:0-16714 GCA_964580505.1 uncultured Parabacteroides sp.
TTGCTTTTATCGCATCCATTCTCTTCAAAGTCCGCGCAGTTCCAAGTTCAGAGTCCGCGCAGTTCTAAGTTCAAAGTCCGCGCAGTTCTAAGTTCAAAGTCCACGCAGTTCCAAGTTCAAAGTCCGCGCGGTTCTAAGTTCAAAGTCCGCGCGGTTCTAAGTTCAAAGTATGTGAAGTTATAAGTTATTTGATTTCTTCTATCGAATTCACATTAAATTTACAGAGATACGCAACTTTGAACGTACTTTTTGAGGAAAAGATGTTTTTCGGTTATTTTATATCTTTTCGACGTATCATTTACAAGGAAAAAATTATACCTTTGTGTCAATTTTAATCATTAACATAATACATATATAATTATGGTAAATTACAAAGAATTGGGCTTGGTAAACACCAAAGAAATGTTTGCTAAAGCAATCAAAGGCGGATATGCAATTCCGGCATTCAACTTTAATAACATGGAACAGCTGCAAGCCATCGTAAAAGCTTCGGTTGAAACAAAATCTCCGGTTATCCTGCAAGTATCAAAAGGCGCACGCAACTATGCCAACCAGACACTGCTGCGCTATATGGCAGAAGGAGCCGTAGAATATGCAAAGGAATTAGGTTGCGAAAATCCGCAAATCGTATTGCACTTAGACCACGGAGATTCATTCGAATTGTGCAAGAGCTGTGTAGACATGGGCTTCTCTTCCGTTATGATAGACGGTTCTCACTTACCTTACGAAGAAAACGTGGCTTTGACGAAGAAGGTAGTAGATTATGCACATCAGTATGATGTAACCGTAGAAGGCGAGCTGGGTGTATTGGCAGGCGTAGAAGACGAAGTTTCTGCAGATCACCACACGTACACCAATCCGGAAGAAGTTATCGACTTCGCTACCCGTACAGGATGCGACTCGCTGGCTATCTCTATCGGAACGTCTCACGGTGCTTATAAGTTCAAACCCGAACAGTGCCACGTTGACCCGGCTACCGGCCGATTGGTTCCTCCTCCATTGGCATTCGACGTATTGGATGCCGTAATGGAAAAATTACCGGGCTTCCCTATCGTTCTTCACGGTTCTTCATCGGTTCCTCAGGAATATGTGGAAATGATAAACCAGCATGGCGGCAAACTGGATGCGGCTATCGGTATTCCGGAAGAAGAATTGCGTAAGGCGGCTAAGTCTGCGGTTTGCAAGATCAACATCGACTCCGACTCTCGTCTGGCTATGACGGCTGCCGTACGTAAGGTATTTGCAGAAAAACCGGCAGAGTTCGACCCACGCAAGTATTTAGGTCCGGCTCGCGACGAAATGGAAAAACTGTATAAGCACAAAATCCTGAACGTATTAGGCTCTAACGATAAGCTATAATTACAGGATGCGAATCAACAGTCGGCCTGTTGATTCAAAATCTATTCAAAGGTGCAGCGTCGTGCATTACGATGTTGCACTTTTTGTTTTGTTCTACGAGAAAACTTATCCATCTGCGTATGAAAGAACTGAAACGTATCAAAATAGACAAGCCCTCCGCATCCCGGTCAGGCAGTACTACCCGATTAACACTTTTCACTCTATACAAAATTTGCGTTATTACGTAAAAATGAATATTTTTGCACCAAATACCAAACATACGGCATGCAAATGAAGGTACACAAAGAAGGAACGGGACTATTATTATCATTGTTTACAATAATTTTTGTTGTGAATGTAACCCTCTATCATTCCGTGGGGAAAGGAGGGTTGTTTTATACGGTTGGCCTCTTTACTTCTTTGTTTTTCCTTCTTGCATTAAATTTCTTCCGAAGCCCGGCACGCCGTTTTCCGTATGACTCGGAAGGATTGGTGATTGCTCCGGCAGATGGGACAATCGTCGCCGTTGAAGAGGTCATGGAAAACGAAATCCTGCATCGCTCCTGTCTGCAAATATCCATATTCATGTCCGTATTCAATGTCCATGCCAACTGGTTTCCCGTAAACGGAACCGTAAAACATGTATCCCATCAAAACGGACGATTCCGCGCAGCTTATCTTCCGAAGAGCAGTACCGAAAACGAACGCTCTACCGTTATTATTGCCACCCGCAACGGAGTGGAGGTAATGGCTCGTCAGATAGCGGGAGCACTGGCACGACGCATTGTTACATACGCCAAAGAAGGAGACCGGTGTCATGTGGATGAGCAGATGGGATTTATCAAATTCGGTTCGCGCGTAGACATTTTTCTGCCGATAGACTCAGAAGTATTGATAGAAATGGATCAGAAGGTAACAGGCAATCAAACGCCTATTGCCCGACTAAAGAGAAAT
This sequence comes from uncultured Parabacteroides sp., assembly GCA_964580505.1. Lineage (GTDB taxonomy): Bacteria > Bacteroidota > Bacteroidia > Bacteroidales > Tannerellaceae > Parabacteroides. The sequence continues at coordinate 2,293 of CAZOKT010000028.1, forward strand.
AATCAGTAAGAAGGAAATGAATATCCCGAAATATATACCCAATACCATTACTTGCCTGAATCTGGTTTCAGGTTGTATGGCCATCACGATGGCCCTGAGCAGCAATTTATATGGTGCACTCCTATGGATTATTGTGGCTTCCGTCTTCGATTTTACGGATGGTTTGGCTGCCCGTCTCCTACATGCCTACTCGGCTTTAGGGAAGGAACTGGACTCTTTATCTGACATTGTTAGCTTTGGCGTTGCTCCGGGTATGGCTTTACTCGTGCTACTGAAGCAGGCTTCTGAAGTCATCGGACTGACAGGTGTACCCAGTTACCTACCCTATTTTGCATTTGTGATACCCGTATTTTCCGGTTTACGCTTGGCTAAATTTAATATTGACAAACGACAAACAACCTCTTTCATAGGAATGCCGGTTCCGGCACATGCACTTCTTTGGGGTTCATTGGCCTGCACATTGCAGCCTTACGTAGCTATTCATGCTTCGACACTGCTCTATTGCGGGATTCTTCTGGCTGTGGTCACATCTTTTTTATTAGTATCTGAGCTTCCCATGTTTTCCATGAAGGCCAAATCACTGGCATGGAAAGGGAACGAACAACGCTATTTGTTAAGCATATTCGGACTGTTATTCCTTCTGCTTTTTAAGATACCCGGCATAACCGCAACTATTTTACTTTATATTCTATTATCTCTTTTCAACAAAGAAAGTCAGAACCTTTGAGTATTTTCTACTGTTCATTTAACCGATGAGATAATACACATAAAAAATCCTTGATAACATGATACTAATTAAGTTTCTGTTTTTTTTCTTCTTTATTTTCCTACTGCTAATCGTAATGATGGGATTCTCGCTTATTCGTGGAGTAAAGCGCATGTTTGGCAGTAAAAACAGTCAACAGCAGCAATACAGGCAACCACATTCAAATGCCTATACAAGCAGAGAGAGACAACGAAACACACAATCATCGTACGCCGAAGAAGCGAAGCACGAATCCCGGTATCACCACCGGAAGAAAATCTATGCGCATGATGAGGGAGAATATGTAGATTATGAAGAAGTAAAAGACTAACTTCGATTAGCGTCGCCGTTGCTTGAAGAACTGTTGCATCAATGCCGCACAATCCTCTTTCATGATGCCACTTCGGACTACCGCCTTTGGATGAATCGCTTGTGGCGCAAAGCGACTGAAGCCTCGTTTCTCATCTGCGGCTCCATAAACAATCCCGCTCAACTGCGACCAACCTATAGCCCCGGCACACATTACGCAGGGTTCTACGGTTACATAGAGCGTACAATCCGTCAGATATTTGGCACCTAAGGCTTGTGTGGCTGCCGTAATAGCCAGCATCTCCGCATGAGCCGTTACATCATTCAACCGTTCTGTCTGGTTATGCGCCCGAGCAATAATCCGATTCTGACAAACGATTACCGCACCAACCGGAACTTCTCCTTCCTCTGCAGCGACCTCTGCTTCCTGCAAGGCTTGCTTCATAAAATAACTATCATCATACGGATTTATCATCGTCTCATCTCATTTTCATTAAACAACGTCGGATAATCTTCTTCCAATGTGCGCACCACGTGCATAAGGATGGTCTCACGATACCAACGGGATTTATTTTCAATCTTATATTTCGCCAAATATCGTTGTACCGCCTTATGCTCTTCATCATTCAGCATAAAAGTTATTTTATGGACACGCGGGTGATTCGGTTGCGCAATTGAGTTTTTTCTTTTTCGTTTCATATCGCAAAATTACGTATAAAAAGTGAAACATGGAAAAATGTAATGCAATCCTGCGGGAAGCCCGTGCGCATAGCGAAAAGCTCTCACAGAGCTGCATGGCGTTTTCCACTACCCAATAAGTGTGCACGCACTGATAAACGACATGTTTTTTTCGTATATTTGACAACTAATTTGAATTTATGGCAATAAGAAACAATATAGGTAAAAGCGGAGAGTCTGAAGCCCGCATTTATTTGGAAAAGAAAGGCTATCGAATCTTACACACCAACTGGCGTTATCAACATTATGAGTTGGATATTGTTGCATTACACAAAGAAGAATTGATTATCGTAGAAGTAAAAACCCGTTCGCAAGACTATCTGTTGGAACCGGAAGAGGCTGTGAATAAGAAGAAAATCCTGCGTATCGTAGCTGCCACGGATGCCTATGTACGTTCCTTCAATTACGATTTGCCTGTCCGTTTTGATATCCTCACACTCCTAAAAGATACGCAAGGCTATCATATCCGCGAACACATCGAAGATGCTTTCTATCCGCCAGCCTATTAATCCATAGTAAAAGAATTGCGCATGTAACTTTAGAACGATGGAAACAGGAGAGATTTATTTACAAGATATATGGGAAATGTGCCGACGCGGGGAATGTTTGTCGGCACGATATACAGAACTGTACCGCATCTTCCATGAGGTGCTAAAAGAGAAGACACGCGAAAGCCCGCTGAATTTCTCTGGGGCGTTTGCAAGGATGGATTACCTTTGCAAGCAGTTACACTATGCGGAAGAGGAGTATAGAAGACTAAACTCACTACGGGCAAGGATGCGGGAAATACAGGATGGGCGTCAGACTGAGCTTTCGGAGATACAATGGCAAGATGATTTGAAGACACTGACAGAGTTTGTGAGTAGAGTGTATCAAATAGAGATTCCTACGGAATTGCGAAAGCTTTTACCGAAGCAATATAGTCAGAGATTTCCTCAACAACAATGGGCAGGCGAATACGTGCGTATTATTGTTGACTGCTGGGACGACCAATATATCTATGGCAAAACGGCGGACAAAGGCTCTGCGTTTATTACCATCGATTATGTCGCCCCCAATTACTTTGGCAACTGGAGTTATTTGAAGGAGCTATTGACGCCGCACACGCAACTTAACCTGATTCGTCCACGACTACAGGAGAATATTTATTACCCGGAGCTGATTATCTATGAGCCGGACTTTCTATTGGATGTATCGGCTATCGCGAACTGCTTTGAGCCGTATGGCGCAACTCCCCTCACCTACCTTATCAATAAGATTAAACCAGCAGCCAATACGCGAGCCATCCTATTAGGAAACTTTGCCAGTCAACTACTCGATGAAGCGGTGTACCATCATGACCAGAAGTCGCTTTCCTATAAAGAGAGTGCGCAACGCTTCTTCCGGAAGCATGCATTATCACTCATTACCTGCAAGGACATGGATGCCACGTTTCATACCGATGCCATGAATCAGCAACAAGTATTACAAAAGATGATATGCGAGCAATTCCCGGAGGTAAGCGGCATCGACATGGAAAAGATTATGCTGGAACCATCGTTCTATTGCGAGATGCTGGGACTACAAGGACGCATGGATTTGCTGCAAACGGATATGCGCGTGTTGATGGAACAAAAGTCGGGCAAGCGTGCTTTCCAGACAAATAAACATGTAGAGAAGCATTACGTACAAATGCTGCTCTATTTAGCGTTAATCCACTATAATTTTCGGCTACGGAATGATGAAATATCCTGCTTTCTGCTCTACTCCAAATACACTGACGGACTGATGAAGGAAACTACTGCACCGGAATTGCTCTATGAAGCACTCCGGCTACGCAATTGCATCGTGCGACAGGAGCTCCTTTATGGCGAGGGCAGAGCGGCGGAGGTGTTCGATCGGCTCAGACCGGAAGACTTCAACGTGAACCATGTAGGCGGTACGCTTTGGGAGAAATATACCAAACCCCAATTGCTTTCCCTACTCCGAACTATACAGAAGGCTTCGCCTATAGAACGCTGTTACTTTCATCGCTTCTTCACTTTTGTAGAGAAAGAACATATCCTTGCAAAGCTGGGCAATGCAAGAAAAGAGGGTAGCGGGTTCGCCTCAACGTGGAATGACACGTTGGAAGAGAAAAGGCAGAACGGGAATATTTTTGACCGCCTTCACATTGTGGATAAAACATTCAGCACACCGGAAGAGGGCGGTGGAATAGAGCAGGTAACTCTTGCCTTCCCAAAGCAGGAAGAGTATTTCTTGCCCAATTTCCGTATAGGAGACATCGCACTGCTCTATGCCTATCCGGAGGGGAGTGTTCCGGATGCACGCAAAACGCCGGTGATGCGTTGTTGCATAAAGAACTTGACTCCACAACGCATCACCCTAAAACTACGTGCTCCGCAAAAGAATGAAACCCTTTTTAAGTGTCCGGAAAATTATTGCTGGGCAATAGAGCATGATTTCGTAGAGTCTTCATTTACTGCTCTCTATCGCGCTGTCTATGCATTCCTGACAGCCACCTCCGAACGACGCGCATTGCTTCTCAATCAACGTATTCCACAGATAGACCGTTCATTAAAGCTGAATGGCGATTACAGTTGCGGCGGGATTTCTCCGGAATTTAATGACTTGGCCTTGCGCGCCAAGCAGGCACGGGATTATTTCCTGCTTATCGGTCCTCCGGGAACCGGCAAGACTTCGTTTGGATTGGTGAATATTCTAAAGGAAGCATTAACCGAAGCCGGTCAGTCTGTGCTGTTGGTATCCTATACAAACCGTGCAGTAGATGAAATATGCAGCAAGCTCGTCAAACAAGGCATCGACTTTATCCGTATGGGTTCTGAAGTTTCTTGTGAAGCAACCTACCTGCCCTATCTCTTGGAGAATCGGGTGGAGAAGTGCATGAATGCAGAAGCGATTCGGCACTTAATCGCACAGACCCGTGTATTTGTAGGCACAACGACGGCATTCAGTGCGAATATATCGCTTTTCGGTATTAAGCATTTCGATTTGGCTATCGTAGATGAAGCCTCACAAATCTTAGAGCCGCATCTGTTGGGCTTGCTTTCTGCCCGAACCGATGACGGGCGTGATGCCATCCGGAAGTTTATCCTTATCGGTGACCAAAAGCAACTTCCAGCCGTTGTGATGCAGACAGAAGCAGAAGCTGAGGTAAAAGATGCGCTCCTTCGCGAGCAAGTTGGACTGACGAATTGCCACCTTTCCTTATTTGAGCGTCTGTTGAAGCTCCAGAACGGGAATCGGGAGCTTGTCTATTATATGGAAAAGCAAGGACGCATGCATCCGGAGGTCTCCCTGTTTCCCAATATAGCTTTCTACGGGAAGCGCCTTCGCCCGATACCCTTGGCGCATCAGTGCCACGACTTGGACTTTCCCATCCATACGGGCGAAGGAATGGAACGGTTGCTTGCCACACATCGGGTTCTATTTTTCCCATCCGATTATCCGCCTCCTTCCCATTCCATCAAGGTAAACTTACCTGAAGCCAAGCTAATTGCGCAGCTTGTTCGTACAGTTTGGGAACTTTATCGGAAGAACAACAAGCCCTTCCATACAGAGCAAACTATCGGAATCATCGTGCCTTATCGAAATCAAATTGCGCTGATTCGCCGAGAGATTGCCCGCTTTGCTCTTCCTGAACTCAACCAAATTACCATCGACACTGTAGAACGGTATCAGGGCAGTGAACGTGAGGTGATTATCTACGGATTCACCATTCAGAAGTATTACCAGCTCGCCTTTCTAACTGAAAACACTTACGAGGAAGAGGGTGAAACCATCGACCGTAAACTTAACGTGGCGCTCACCCGTGCCCGGGAGCAATTGATTATCATCGGAAATCCTGCCTTGTTGAATCAGAACACCACGTTTCGGAAATTAATCAAGTTCATCGGCAGATTCTCCTGATACTGTTTTCTTATAAAAGATTATTCACATAAACTCATTAGAAGCCACGGTAGCATCAAGATAAGCCTTATGGAAATTGCATCATCTCACTCACTCTATTCTCCAGAAAATAACTACCTTTGCACTCGAAAATAAAAGCATCAAAAACAAAGAAAAAGATGGAATTACCAAATGACCCGATGATATTGTTTAGCTTCATCAATACCAAACTCCGCGATAACTACGCCTCGTTAGACGAATTATGCGAAGACCTGCACCTCAACCGAACCCGATTGGAACAAAAACTTCGCTCTTCCGGCTTCGAATACAACGCAAATCTGAACAAATTTTGGTAAGCTTCTTGAAATTTATGCGTGACTTGCTATGAAACACAGGCATAAATTTCAACACAAAAAAGGTCAACAGATAGTTTTATTTTGCTTGAAATTTGTTACATTTGCAACCTAAAATCAGTAAATATGTAAAGCATGGAGGTGGCAATCATCAAATACAACGCAGGAAATATCCGGTCTGTGGACTATGCCCTGAGACGTTTGGGAGTCGAACCGCTGATTACGGCGGATAAAGAACAACTCTCGAAAGCCGATAAAATCATCTTTCCGGGTGTAGGTGAGGCATTCACCACGATGGAATACCTCAAGGCTGAACGAATGACGGACTTTATCCGCGAATTAAAGCAACCTGTATTGGGAATTTGTTTGGGAATGCAATTGATGTGTCAGCATTCGGAAGAGGGCGACACAGATTGCCTCGGTATCTTTGATGCGGAAGTCAAGCGATTCATCCCGCAACGCCACGAAGACAAAGTGCCACACATGGGATGGAACAATATCACGCAAACGCGCACTCCTCTGTTTAATGGCAATTTGGAGAATCGTTTCGTTTACTTTGTCCATAGTTACTATGTACCTGTCAATAAGTTTACTGCAGCCGAAACAGTGTATATTCACCCTTTCAGTTCCGCATTGCATAAAGATAATTTCTATGCAACACAATTTCATCCGGAAAAGAGTGGTGATGTAGGCGAGCAGATAGTAAAGAATTTTCTTAATTTATAAACGATGATAGAATTAATTCCCGCGATTGACTTAATAGAAGGCAAATGTGTCCGACTCACGCAAGGCGATTATGCAACGCGGAAGATATATAATGAAGACCCGCTTGAAGTTGCCCGTCAATTTGAAGATGTCGGAGTCCGACGTTTGCACCTTGTCGATTTAGACGGGGCTAAAGCGGGCAGAATTGTCAACTATAAAGTATTGGAAAAGATAGCTACGCATACCGGTTTGGTGATTGATTTTGGCGGTGGATTAAAGTCGGATGATGATTTACGCATCGCTTTTGATTGCGGAGCAGAGATGATTACAGGCGGAAGCATTGCCGTAAAACAACCCGAACGTTTCTTAACTTGGTTGGAAAGGTATGGCAATGAGCGTATTATCTTAGGTGCAGATGCAAAAGAAAAGAGGATAGCCATAAACGGGTGGGAAGAAGGAACAGACGTAGAATTGATAGATTTCATTCAAGCCTATCAAACCAAAGGCATCCGAAAGGTTATCTCTACCGATATTGCCAGAGACGGAATGTTGCAAGGTCCGGCCATCGAACTTTACCAAGAGATACAGCAAGCCATAAGGGATTTATATTTAATAGCCAGTGGCGGCGTACGCTCAATCGGCGATATTGAGCAATTAGAAGAAGCAGGGATTCCGGCGGTCATTTTTGGTAAAGCCATCTACGAAGGACATATCTTGCTGAAAGATTTAAAACGATTTAATGGATAACGTTATGCTGGCCAAGAGAATCATCCCATGTTTAGATATTAAAGATGGAAAAACCGTGAAAGGTATTAATTTTGTGAACTTCCGAGATGCAGGAGACCCCGTCGAGTTAGGTGCAGCTTATAGCCGTGCCGGAGCTGATGAGTTGGTTTATTTAGATATCACTGCCTCGCACGAAGGACGCAAGACATTCACGGATTTAGTGCGCAAAATAGCGGAAAATATCAATATTCCCTTCACCGTAGGCGGTGGTATTCATGAGTTACAAGATGTAGAACGCTTATTAAATGCAGGAGCAGACAAAGTATCGGTCAATTCAGCCGCATTACGCAATCCGAAACTTATTGGAGAGATTGCCCGCAATTTCGGGAGTCAGGTTTGTGTGGTTGCTGTCGATGCCAATCAAGAGAATAACGATTGGGTTTGTTATTTAAACGGTGGACGAATCCCAACCGATAAACATCTCTTTGATTGGGCGAAAGAGGCCGAAGCAGAAGGTGCCGGAGAAATCCTCTTTACCAGCATGACGCATGATGGAGTAAAAGACGGTTATGCCAATGAAGCATTGGCTCGCTTGGCAGACGAATTGCACATTCCAGTTATTGCTTCGGGCGGAGCAGGGAAAAAAGAGCACTTCCGAGATGCTTTTATTTTAGGAAAAGCCGATGCTGCTTTAGCTGCAAGTGTATTTCATTTCGGAGAAATCAGAATTGAAGATTTAAAGCCATATTTGCGCCACGAAGGAATTAACATTCGGTTATAAAGATTATATGATGAAATTAGATTTTGAGAAAATGGGCGGATTGCTTCCCGCGGTCATTCAGGATAACATGACAAACAAAGTCCTGATGTTAGGTTTTATGAATGAAGAAGCATATCAAAAAACATTGGAAACAAATAAGGTTGTCTTTTTTAGTCGCACAAAGAATCGCCTTTGGATGAAAGGAGAAACAAGCGGAAATACTTTGCAAGTTGTCTCGATTACACCAGATTGCGATAGTGATACCATATTAATAAAAGTAAATCCGGCGGGACCGGTTTGCCATACTGGTTCAGGAACTTGCTTTGGTGAAAAGATAGAAGAGGACGTTATGTTCTTCAAGTATCTGCAAAATTTCATTGAACGCCGCCGTATGGAGATGCCCGAAGGTTCATATACAACCTCTTTGTTCCAGAAAGGCATCAATCGCATTACTCAAAAAGTCGGAGAAGAAGCCGTTGAAACAATTATCGAAGCTACCAACGGAACAGAAGATGGCTTGGTATATGAAGCTGCCGATTTGATGTATCATTTGATCGTACTGCTCACAAGCAAAGGGCTGCGAATCGAAGATTTGGCAAAAGAATTAAAGAAACGACATAAATAAATGGAAGAAACTGTTCTGCTCCAACTGGACAACATCGAAATATGCAGAGACGAGAATCTCATACTGCATGGCGCTTCATTTACATTACATCAAGGCGAGTTCGCTTATGTAATTGGAAAAGTCGGTTCCGGTAAAAGTAGTCTGCTAAAAGCACTCTATTGCGAGATTCCGATTTATAAAGGTGAAGCGAAACTCTTAGAATACGATCTCCGAAAGATAAAACGACGGGAAATTCCTTTTCTACGCCGGAAATTAGGCATTGTGTTCCAAGATTTCCAACTATTAACAGACCGTTCTATCATTAAGAACTTGGAATTTGTCTTGAAAGCAACAGGTTGGAAAAATAAAAATGAGATTAAGCGCCGCATTGAAGAAGTACTTTATCAAGTTGGGATGCAGAACAAAGGCTATAAAATGCCTCATGAATTGTCTGGAGGTGAGCAACAGCGTATTGTCATTGCACGAGCATTGTTGAATTCTCCAGCAATTATTTTAGCAGACGAACCAACCGGTAATCTTGATCCTGAAACTAGTGGGCAAATCGTTCGTCTTTTACATGATATTTGCCGAAAAGGTACAGCGGTAATTATGACGACACATAACTATACATTGATATACAACTATCCGGCAAGAATTATTAAATGCGAGAATGAATGTTTATGCGATATAGACAAATAAAATTATTTATAACTTTGCACTCGCATTCTTGTTTGTTGATTGAGAACTAAAAATTTATAGGCAAAAAAAATGAAAGTATTAAAGTTTGGCGGCACCTCTGTAGGTTCGGCTCAGAGAATGAAAGAAGTAGCTAAGCTGATAGTTGGCGAGAAGAATATCGTCGTATTGTCTGCTATGTCCGGAACAACTAATTCATTGGTCGAGATTTCTGATTATCTATATAAGAAAAATCCTGACGGAGCCAATGAAATTATTAATCAATTATACCAAAAGTATTATGCTCACATTGAAGAGCTATACGATACAGAAGAATATAAGAAAAAAGCGAATGAATTAATTACCGCTCATTTCGACCATATCCGCTCTTTTACTAAAGATTTATTCACCTTGTTTGAGGAAAAGGTCATCTTGGCACAAGGCGAGTTAATATCTACCGGTATGATGAATTTATACTTAAATGAACAAGGTGTGAATTCAGTACTGCTTCCTGCTCTCGACTTTATGCGTACAGACAAGAATGCAGAGCCAGACCCTGTATATATCAAAGAAAAGCTAACGAAGCAATTACAGGATAATCCGGAAGCGGATTTATATATCACACAAGGATATATCTGCCGAAATGCTTATGGAGAGATTGATAATTTACAGCGTGGAGGCAGCGATTATAGTGCATCATTGATAGGTGCAGCGGTGAAGGCTGAAGAAATTCAGATCTGGACAGATATCGATGGAATGCACAACAATGATCCACGTTATGTGCAAGGCACTTCTCCGGTTCGGCATTTACATTTTGAAGAAGCTGCCGAATTGGCTTATTTCGGTGCAAAGATTTTACATCCGACTTGCATCTTACCCGCTAAAATTAATAACATTCCGGTACGTTTGCTAAACACCATGCAACCAGATGCTCAGGGTACTATGATTTCGAACGTGACAGAGAAAGGCAAAATCAAAGCTGTTGCAGCAAAAGATAATATTACGGCTATCAAGATTAAGAGCGGACGGATGCTTTTAGCTACAGGATTCTTACGCAAGGTGTTCGAGATTTTTGAGAATTACGAGACACCTATTGATATGATAACGACTTCTGAGGTTGGTGTATCGGTAACCATTGATAACCGCAAGCATTTGGAAGAGATTGTCAACGACTTGAAAAAGTATGGCACAGTCTCAGTTGATGAAAACATGGTGATTATTTGTGTAGTTGGTGATTTGGAATGGGACAATGTGGGCTTCGAAGCAAAGATTGTCTATGCAATGAAAGATGTTCCGACACGTATGATTTCTTACGGAGGAAGCAACTACAACGTTTCATTTTTGATAAAGGCAACAGACAAACAACGGGCATTACAAGCCTTGAGTGACCAATTATTCAATCATTAAAGACATGCTAAAAGGTACATTTCCAATAGACAAATTCAACGCATTAGAAACTCCGTTTTATTACTATGACATGGAGCTTCTGAATGAAACATTAAATGTAATAAAAACAGAGTCTGGCAAGTATGGATACCACATCCATTATGCCATAAAGGCGAATGCCAATCCGCGTATTTTATCCACTATTGCAGCTCATGGCTTAGGGGCAGACTGTGTAAGTGGCGGAGAGATTGAAGCAGCACTGGCAGCAGGTTTTTCTGCAAACAAGATTGTATTTGCTGGAGTAGGCAAGGCGGATTGGGAAATCCAATTAGGTTTAGAACATGATATTTTCTGTTTTAATGTAGAATCATTAGCAGAACTTGAGATTATCAATGAGTTGGCTTCCCAAAAAGGTAAGGTAGCACGGGTTGCTCTTCGTATCAATCCGGAGGTAGATGCACATACGCATGCCAAAATCACGACTGGTCTGAAAGAGAACAAGTTCGGTATCAACCTAAGTCTCTTAGGAAACGTATTGGATAAGATGGCAAATATGAAATCCGTACGCCTGATTGGGATTCATACACACATTGGTTCACAAATCACCGACATGTCGGCTTTCCGCAATCTGGCTATCCGTATGAACGAAATACAGGAAGAGCTGGAAAAGAAGGGAATCGTAGTAGAGAACCTGAACTTCGGAGGCGGATTGGGAATAGACTACTATCATCCGAATCATCTGCCTATTCCCGCATTCGACAACTACTTCGCTGTGTTCAAGAAACTACTGCATTTGCGTCCGGGGCAGCAGGTGCATTTCGAACCGGGACGCTCTGTGGTGGCACAATGCGGTACGCTGATTTCTCGTGTTCTGTATGTTAAAGAGGGAGAAGTTAAAAAGTTCGCGATATTGGATGCCGGTTTTACCGACCTGCTCCGTCCGGCCATGTATGATGCTTACCACCGTATTGAGAATATCTCGAACGATGAAGAAGTTGAAATATATGACGTAGTAGGACCTATCTGCGAGTCGTCCGATGTCTTTGCTAAAGAGAGAGAACTGAATAAGATACATCGCGGAGACTACATAGCCTTGCGCTCTGCCGGCGCTTATGGTGAAATTATGGCATCGCAATACAACTGCCGTAAACTCCCAAAATCCTATTATTCTGACCAACTCTAACGTTTTGATGAACTTACCGTCGTTTAGTCTTACGGAGTTATATGGGGCAGGTATCACAACTGCCCTATTCTTGTTGCTCCTACCCTATTGTTTCGTATTGTATAGCCTTCCGCGCCGGAAGTATCGCGAACAAAACTCAGTAGCAGAACAACAGGATGATGCTTCGTTGCCGCCGGTATCGGTTATCATCTACGCGCAAGACGACGCGGAGCGTCTCCGCCGACATATACCGGTCTTTTTAACACAAGAATATCCGCAACCTTTCGAGGTGATTGTGGTGGGGGACGACATTTCGGAGACCAGCATGGACGAGCTAAGTGCCTTTCGCAAGCAATACCCTCAGTTTTACTACACCTATATTCCGAAAGGCGCACGTTATATCAGTAAAAAGAAACTCGCACTGACGTTAGGTATAAAAGCGGCTCATTATGAAACCGTCGTCTTTACCGAATGGGACTGTGAACCCACAAGCAACCGCTGGCTCCGGGCAATGCTCTCAGCTTATCAGGCACACACGCAAATGGTTATCGGCTTCTGCTCTTATCCTTACAACACAGGCTGGCGCAACCGCTTTATTGCCTTCGACAACCTGAAGTTAGGATTGCAATATATCTCCGCCGGACTCCTCCGGAAGTTCTATAACGGGACGGGCAAAAACCTTTCATACACCCGCTCGCTTTTCTTTGCCAACAAAGGTTTTTACAATCAACTCTACTTGAAACAGGGCGAGGACAGCCTCTTCATCAACGATGCGGCAACACCCGACAATGCCACTATCTGCTACTCGCCGGACAGCCTCATGCTGATGGACGAGAAGCATAACCTACGCCGCTGGACGTTAGAACGTATCACCCATACCGCCAATCAGAGACTGTACAAGAACAAGTTCTACTACGTGTTCAAGCTCGAAGAACTGCTTTACTGGCTCTATATGGGCAGCTCGCTTATTCTTATCCTTCTCGGACTGGCAGGAAACGGGCTTCTTATAGCCGTAACCTTGCTCCTGCTCCTGATTTATTACAGTGTGAAAAGCTTTCTCTTCCGCACCTCTGCACGTCTATTGGGGCAACGTATCTCACACGGATGCTTTTTCTTCCTCGATGTGGCCAATCATATCTACTCGCTTTACATCGAGCTGGTCAGCCACTTTAACCGGAAACGCAACCACGTATTTACCATCCATAAAGCCTCCTTATTGTAACTGCTGATACCTTTACAAAATCTAAGCGCTACAGAGGGGGACGATGCCCTGCCTGTAGCGCTTATTTTATTGTCAATTATCCATTACTTGTCCATTGTTCATGGCTTACGGCATCGGTGACTCTTCGCTCTCGTCGTCGTCCGACGAGCTGTTCCCTCTGTCTATCCTCAGCTCCACGGCTTTGGCGGCGTTGCGCATCTCCTGCTTCGGGGTAAAGACGATTTTCGGCGTGTTCAGCGCGTCTTTTACGGTGACTTCCTCCGGCGTGTCCATCATCTTGGAGGTGACGGAAACTTTCAGCGAACCCAGCTCGGCGAGGTCTACTCCCATGCCTAATTGCAGTGCTTCGCACACCACGTTGGAGAGGCTGACGAGGGCGTTCTTCACGTCGCCTTCCGAGAGCGAGGTCTCACGCACGATGCGGTCGATGAGCATCTTCTCGGTCAGCTTCTGCTGCGATTTCAACTGTGCGTAATACACCGTCTGCCCCTTGCGTTCACCCACAGGCTGAATCTTTGATTTCACTTCATACTCTAACATACATTCTCTATTTTAAAATTAAACAATACCTGCTTTTATGACCCATGCATGACTCATTTTTCGTTCCATGCATGACTTGTTTTGCGACCCATGCATGGGTCATTTTTTAATCCATGCATGGGTGCCAATGGCTATCTTTAGTTGTCTGCTCTTTTCTTGATTCCTTCGCAAAGGTAGCAAGATATATCAGTAAAGCAAACCTTTTTTCCATTATTCTACAAGTAGTACCGGATACCCGCTCGGATTGGTTATTCGTTACTCTTCGTCAGCGTGGGCAGGTCGTTGCCTGTGAGGATTTCGTACCGCCATTCGCTCGATTCCGATTGGAGGGTACTGTTCATGCCATCAACGGCATCAGACCAGGTAACGCTCGTGCCGTCCACCTTCGTGGGAGTGCCGCTGTCGCTGCCAGAGCCGATACCACTGCCATCATAGTCGCTCCAGTAGCAGGCGGTCACGGTGCCGTAGTTGAATCCCACCACGCCGCCGACATAGTTGCCACTGCCGGAGACGCTGCCCGTGGAGTAGCAGGCGGTCACGGTGCCGTCGTTCGTTCCCACCACGCCGCCGACATAGTTGCCACTGCCGGAGACGCTGCCCGTGGAGTAG
>CAZOKT010000029.1:0-16336 GCA_964580505.1 uncultured Parabacteroides sp.
CGAAGTTAGAAGTTCAGAGTCCACGAAGTTAGAAGTTCACGCACTATGAAAAGGTAAGATCGAGCTTACGTTATGTAAGGAATTATACTTGCTTCAGGTATTGTTTAAACTGTTTTGGTTTATCGTTCAGTATCAGCTTTTCAGGAAAATCTGTTATTTGGAGCAGTTCATAAATATAGCTATAATCGGCAATAGAAAACGAGATATGCGCATCACTCCCCAGAATAATGGGTTCCTCATATCGTTTGCAAAGGCGTAGAATCTCCAGATTGTTATCGCGTGCTTTCTCCTTATGACGTACAGGATTCAGAGAGCTATTGTTTATCTCCAGCAGCGTATGCGTTTCTTTGGCTGCCAATACAATAGGCTCGAACAGCAGGTCGGCGGTGCCATCACCCGGATGGCTGATTATCTGCACGTAAGGATGATGGATAGCTCCCAGCATAGCCGCGGTATTCTGTTCCAGTGTTCCTGATGTATAACACAACGAATGAATTCCGGCAATACGCAAATCCAACATCTTCCAATACTCTTCACTTAAATCGATGTGTCCCGCGTAATCCAGAATATTCAATTCGGCACCCAGCAACAGCTCTACGCCATACATCTGTCGCGGTACGACATGTAAATTTCGAAAATAAATAGGAGCGCACGAACCAGGAAGGGAGGGAGCATGTTCGGTAATACCAAATAGTTCCAATCCCTTGTCGGCCGCAGTCCGTACCATTTCTTGCAAACTACTAAACGCATGTCCACTTACAATCGTGTGCGTATGGACATCAAGCAAAATATTCATTGTATATGTTATTATTTAAACTAACCAGTGAACTAAAGGAGCATGAAACAACAGCAATACTCCAAACATGAGCCAGATAGCCAGCGCAATCCACATAGCTTGCCACTTGCTGTAAGGCTGCATAGGAAACCAACGGGAGTGTACCCAAACATACCCTCGATAAACCCCGTACCCAAACAAGAGTCCGGACAGCATGCCGGGAATGATGTCTGTCAGGAAGTGAACTCCTAAGTATATACGGCTATAAGCATTTATCGCAGCCCATAAGAAAAGTGTAAACCCTAATATCCGATTGCGGAAAAGTAGCGTCATCAACATCGCAAAACCAAAAGCGTTCGCCGCATGACTGGATATAAACCCGTACCGCCCACCTCGGTAATCAAACACCGTCTTCACCTCTTCCATGAAATCCGGATGATGCGTAGGCCGGAAACGCATAAACAACGGCTTGCAAACCTGCGAAGCAAACTGGTCGCATAGCGTAATCGTCAGCACGATAGCCGCTAACACCAAGATGATTTCACGCCAATCCCTTTTATAGCACAATACAAATAGAATAAAAACAGCCACCGGTAGCCATACGGTCTTACCTGAATAAAGCCACATGACATCATCCCAATAAGGCGAATGGTGACCATTCAGCCACAAGAACGCTTCGCGTTCATATATTAATAGATTCTCCAACATAATCATGCAAACGAAGAACGACGGACAAAGAGTGAAGTGTAATAGTCAAGAATTGTCCCTGCACTCTTCATCCTTAGTTCTTCATTCTTATTCTTTCATTAAATTGTTTGAATGTCTTTGCTGGGCATCCAACCTACATTTCCATCTTCTAATACAACTTCGCTCCAATCTCCCAATATGCTCTTAACAGCAACCTTAGTACCCTCATGCAACACGACCAAATCAGTCCCGCTTGCATCTGGAGAACTCTTTACCGTCACGCTCGGAGCAAAGACTATCGCTTCTATCTGATTCTCTAATGCACTCTTTTGGCTGAAACCGAATATATTCGAGAAAATTACAATCAGCAGGAACAGCAACGCACTATAGAATCCTACTTTTTTAAACCGAACTATTTTCGAAAAGAAAAAGGTCACCAGACAAAAAATGAACAAGATAAAGCAAATAATACCTATCGTGCCCCATGTATCAATGCCGGCCATATCACGCACCCCATTGAACCATTTCACTAAGAAGAACTGTCCAAGCGGCTCTATCTTATCTACGGCCTTTGACTTTGCCATCTGTAAGTTGAAACGGATATCCTTATCGCCGGGTTCTAACAGAAGCGCACGCTCATAATTGAGGATAGCCGGAGCGATTTGCCCACTTTTATAGTAGGCATTTCCTAAATTATAATATATAGCAGCCGACTCACCGTTATTCTTCAGCAAACCCTCATAGAGTTCGATTGCCGTCTTGTAATCCTCTTTCGTATAGGCAACCTCAGCCTCTTTTATAGAAGCTTCCTGCGCCCTCACCATAGGTGCTGCCAAACTGACAATAAACAGCACCAATCCCCATACTTTCATATATCTTTTCATTACGCTTATTTTTTAATGGTGTTTTCCATCTTGCCAATAGCATCGACAGTCATACTATACAACTTGTCCATCGCATCCGAAGCCTGTGACGGAGCATAACGAGCAAACTCGCACATATTCAGAATATCCAAGAACTCTTTCGTCAAGGATTCGTCCACTCCATACTTAGCCAATTCTGCTTCCACATTATCTTTCGTCAATTCTGCTTGCGGTATATTCAACTTATCACTCAGATAACCCCACAATGCGCGAAGTACTTCGTCGTAGAATGCCTCTTTCTGATTAGCCTGCATCAGTTTACCTGCATTCTTCAAACGTCTCACGGCAATTTTGTTCGCTTTCTTAGTACGGACACGAGCCAAATCAGCATTTTCTCTAATCTGCTTGCGATAGACGACAAAGAATACAACGAACAAAATCAACGGAACTAAATAGCTCATGGCATACATAAACGTACCGAAAAAGACATCCTCGCGCTTGTTGGTGAAGTGGATATCCTTTGTCTTTAAAAAACGGATATCTTGTCCTAAGTACTTCACCTGTTCCTTGTTCGAATAGTTCGATACGATAAGAGAGGAGCCGGTTCCTTCTTCGCCTTTCTCCACATGCAATTTGAATACATCAGATGTCAACGTTTTGTATGTATTTGACTTCGTATCAAAATAAGAGAATTGTATGGCAGGTATCTCGAAATCGCCGCTGTAACGCGGAATAGCCATATATTCAATCGTCTTGCTGCCCGTCACGCCTGCGGTCGTTGTCTTGGCATTTTGTTCTACTTTCGGGTCATAAATATCGAAGTCATTCGGGAACTGCACCTCTGGGTTCTTAATCATCTTCAGATTTCCATTGCCGGAAATTTTCACCTTTACCGTTACCGCTTCGTTCGTTTTTACGGTGTTTGTATTGATAGAAGCTGTCATGTTGAAATCGCCTACTGCTCCGGAGAATGAAGCTGGCTTGCCAGATGGCAACGGTTCTACGTTTATTGTTACCGGCTGTGAGGTCAGCGTTTTCTTCACTTCACGATACGTATCGAAGAAATCATCAAAGATACTCCTTGCTTTCTGTGGTGTCGAAACGCGAATAACGGCATCATAGGTTCCTTTTCCGATGGTCAGTTCGCCAGAACGCTGCGGATAAAGCACGACTTGCTTCAGGTCTACCGTGAAATAGTTCCTGTCTTTATATCTGTCTTGCACCCACTGATGCTCAGGGAGCGTTATTTCCTGCGCAAGGAAACCCTCAAATTCGGGGAATTTCATGCTGGTCAGACCACACGGACGGGTGGCATAAAGCTTGAATGTAACCAGAAATCCTTCCTGCTCCGTGACGTTCCGCTTCGAGACAATCATGCGTACAAAGAAATCATCATCATTGATTACGGCCGACGATTCCTGTACACGCTCTGAAGTAGTCTTGCCCGACTTATCAGGCGGAAGCACCTTGATAGACACGCTGTTTGACGTGTACGTTGCATTTTTCACCTTTACGGTTGCCGGTTCGATGGTGAAGGTACCTTCTTTCTTCGGCATCAGGATGTAAGTGAATGTTACTGTAGTCTCGTTGCTCACCTTGCCATTGATATAGCTCGTATTATGGGAGGTGGACTGTGCCGGTCCCATCAGTACATCAAAATCCGGCATGGCAGGTACTTTCAGCTCCTTTCCCTCTGCATTGACTGTGAAAGTGAGGCGGAACTGCTCACCCATCACAACCGATTGTGGCGCGGAGGCTTTGAACGTCACTTCGTCTGCTTGCGCTATCCAATTGGCTGTTATCCACAGAAAGAGTAAGAATATACATCTTTTCATTATTCTTGCAATTTTATAGTTATCCATTACCACTGTTTTTCCGTTTTACGGCGTTGCTGCTGTTGTTGCTGTGCCTTTTTTACTTTCTCTTGTGTGTCTTTCTCGTCTTGCAGGAGTGCGTCCAGCATCTGCTGCGCGTTGTCTTGACTCATCTGCTCGTTCTGTTGCTGTTCTTCTTGCGTTTTGTTTTGCTGATTATCCTGCTGTGGCTGCGGCTGTTCCTGCTTGTCTTGGTCCTGCTGTTGGTCTTGCTTGTCTTGCTGTTCTTGGTTCTGTTGGTCTTGATTCTGCTGTTGTTGGTCGTTCAACAATTTCTGTGCCAATGCCAAGTTGTAGCGAGTCTCATCATCCGCAGGATTCAGGCGGAGCGACTGTTTGTAGGCCTCCACGCTCTGTACATAATCTTTTGCTTGCATACAAACGTTCCCCACATTATGATAAACCTCCGCCAGACGGGAGCGTCCTTCCGGCGTCTCCTTCAGTTTCGCTTCCTGCCCGGCAAGTAGCTGGTACTGTTCGGCTGCCTCTTGAAATTTTTGTTGTTTATAGAGCGAATTGCCTAAATTGTAGGTCCCTTCCACCGAACGAGGGTTCACATCGAGTGCTTTCCGATAAGCCACCTCCGCCTCCGTATATTTTTCCGTTCCGTATTGGTCATTCCCTTCGCGTACGTGCTTACGCTCTGCTTTCTGCGCAGAAGCAGAAACGATGCTGCCTGCCAGCAGGACTGTCACGCACCACACGGGTCTTCGTATTGGTTTCATTCGTATAATTTGTTTCATTACTTACACACCTTTATATAAACTATTTACTAAAATTCCATGCTTCTCCTGCGAGGACTTTCAAGCGCACCCACGTGCGGTAAATGCTGCCCCATATAGCTCTCCCGTTTCTACGTGTTATGGGTTATTTGAACAATGTAATTCTTCGGAACACACGGTTCTTGCGGTCGAGTGTCAGGGCATCTGCCACTAAAAGAATGAGCGCAATCCAAGCAAATATCTGGAACTGTTCGTCATACTCGGAGTAGACTTTCGAGTCCATCTCTGTCTTGTTCATTTTTTCAATCTCCTGCAGCAATGCCTTTTGCGCGGAGTTCGTATTGTCAGCACGGACGTACATACCGTTGCCTGCCGCCGCAATCTCTTGCGCCATCTGCTCGCTCAGCTTTGTAATGACCACGTTCCCGGCATTGTCTTTCATATAATTACTCCCGCCGTCCACTGGAATGGGGCTTCCTTTCGGGTCACCCATACCGACAACGCTCACGTGGATACCTTTATCGGCAGCCGCCTTTGCTGCGCCTGCTGCATCATCTTCATGGTTCTCTCCGTCAGTAATAATGATGATGGCTTTGTCTGACGATTCATTCGGAGTAAAAGAGCGGGCAGCCAGATTGATAGCCGCACCAATCGCCGTTCCCTGCGTGGAAACCATCTCCGGACTGATAGAAGAGAGGAACATCTTCGCCGAGATATAGTCTGACGTGATGGGCAATTGTGTGAAAGCATCTCCTGCAAAGACAATTAGCCCGACCTTGTCGTTCTTAAATCCGTCGGTCAGCCTTGCCAACATCTGCTTAGCCTTCTCTAAACGGTTGGGTGTCACGTCTTCTGCCAGCATAGAGTTGGACACGTCCAAACAGACCATAATCTCCACGCCTTGCCGTTTCACGGTTTCCAACTTCGTACCGAACTGTGGTCCAGCAACGACGATAATCATTGCTGCGATAGCCCCCCACGTGAGCCAGAATTTCAGATGCTGACGTTTAGGAGAGATATCGGGCATCAGTTCCCGCAATAAATTGGGATTGCCATATCGTTTCACTGCTCTGTTCTTCCATAACATAGTATATAGAAAAAATACCACTAAAGCAGGAAGCACCAAGAGCAGATACAAAAATTCTGGATGTGCAAAACGAAACATATTTACCTGTATTTATGGAATATTTCTCAATAATGTATTTCTCAACAATACCTCAACCAGCAGCAGAGCAAAGACTAACAGCGCCCAGTTCTTATACTCTTCCTGCTTTTTGCTGAACTCCTGTACACTTATCTTCGTCTTTTCCATCTGGTCGATTTCCGAATAGATTTCTTTCAAGCTGGCATTATCTGTAGCACGGAAGTATTGTCCGCCCGTAGTAGAGGCTATCTGCTTTAAGATTTGCTCATCGATTTCGACCGGAATGTTCTGATACTGTACGCCGAAAGCTGTAGGTATCGGATAAGGAGCTGTCCCCTGCGTACCGACACCGATTGTATATACTCGTACACCAAATGTCTTGGCAATTTCAGCAGCAGTCACCGGAGCAATCTCACCCGTATTGTTCACGCCGTCCGTCAACAAGATGATAACCTTCGATTTTGCTTGACTGTCCTTGATTCGGCTCACGGCATTCGCCAATCCCAATCCGATGGCCGTTCCGTCCTGAATAATACCCGGCTGGATATCCTTAAAGAGATTCAATAACACACCGTGGTCAGTAGTCAGCGGGCATTGCGTAAAACTCTCTGCCGCAAATACAACCAAACCGATATTATCATTCTGGCGCCCGTTGATGAATGACGCAGCTACATCCTTTGCCGCCTCCAGGCGGTTTGGTTTCAAATCTTCTGCCAGCATACTTGTCGATATATCCATTGCCATCACAATGTCGATACCTTCCGTCGTAGAGTTCTGCCAACTATCCGTTGACTGTGGACGGGCAAGGACAACAATCAACAGCGCGACAGCCAATGTCCGCAAGATAAAAGGTACATGCCGCAAGTAAATTTTCCAAGACTTAGCGCCCGGCGCATCAAAAGCTTCAGCCGAAGAAACTTGCATACTTGCCTGACTCTTGCATAATTTGTAAATGTACCATCCAATCATTGGGATGAGCAACAACAACAAATATAAATAGGTAGGATTCGCAAATACCATTTTATTATTCCTCTTTCATTTTAGCTTCATTTGTACTCTTTTCATCTGCTTCCGATTCATTCTCTTTCGGTGTTATGACCTCAACAGGTTTCGTTTCATTGACAAATAGATAAGCATTTGTCAGACTTAAATCATTTTCGTCCGGCAACGGATGAATTTTGGCAAACTTCACGAAATCGGCGAGCTGCAATATCTGCTGCAATTTATCAAATACTGGCTTCACCTCCTGTATGCCATGCAGCATATCCAGAATCTCGGTAGTGGTCATTTCCATTGCGTTCACGCCAAAACGCTCATCAATATAACGGCGAAGTGTTTCTGTCAATGAGGTGTAATATTTTTTGTTCAGCCCTTGTTGCCACAATTTCTGCTCTTTCAGTTCGTCCAATTCCTTAATGGCTTGTTCGTAAGGAGGCAGTTTCGGTTCTTTCGGTTCAGCAAACGGTAACAAAGACTTCCGGTTCCTTAAGCGTTTGATAATGTAAATAATTACACATAATAAGAACAGAGCCAACAACACTCCAAGAATGATTGGGTAATAATCCGCCCATATAAACGGAGGCTTCCATACCTCTTTTATATCATAAAACTCTTCCGGATTATCAACATTAACCGGAATTGTAGACACTTTCAACGCCACCTGATTCGAAAGCAAAGTATCATTACCATCTATTACCTTTAATGGAGGCAATAAATACAACGCAGAATCAAAAGAGGTAATCAACAAGTCCTGTTTAATCAATAATCGGTCATTCTCTATTAACGAAGAGTCCGGCCTGGATATATCCAGAACTTCCACACCCCGCATCAAGGTATCAGCCGGCAATAAAAGCTGAACCAGATGATCCTTGTCAGCCGTTATTGTCAGATGTAGTTTGGTTTGCTCTCCTATCAGAATAGCTGCAGAATCAATCTTCACATCAATCAACGTCTGCTGCGCATAAACTCTCTCGCTTATGACCGATACCAATACCAAAAGAAATAATATATTTTTCTTTATCAATTCCATCATTCGCTTAATTACGTTTGTCGAAAAGAGTCATCAGAGACTTCACATAGTCATCGCTTGTTCGAATAGAAACCGAATCAACACGACACTTTTTAAAGACATTGTCCATTGTTTCCTGCCTTTTATTCCACCATTCTTTGTAAGCCTCACGGACACGGGAAGACGAAGTGTCTATCCATTGTTCTTTTCCGGTTTCTGCATCCTTAATTTTCATCAGCCCGACGGCAGGAAGCTCTGTCTCACGCTGATCATAAACTTGAATAGCCACCATGTCATGCTTTCGATTTGCAACGGTCAATGCATCTTTAAAACTATCTTTATTAATAAAGTCCGAAATCAAGAATGCCGTACAACGTTTCTTTATCGCATTTGTCAGATATCTCAAAACCTGACTAATATCTGTCCGTTTATCTTCCGGCTGGAAATCAATCAACTCCCGAATCACATATAGAATATGTTTCTTTCCTTTCTGGGGCGGGATAAACTTCTCAACCTTATCAGAAAAGAAGATAACACCAATTTTATCATTATTCTGTATCGCCGAGAAAGCCAATGTAGCCGCAATCTCCGTGATAATCTCTTTCTTCATCACATTGACTGTACCAAAATCCCGACTTCCTGAAACATCAATTAATAACATCACCGTTAATTCACGTTCTTCTTCAAAAACCTTGACATAAGGGCGCACATAACGAGCCGTTACATTCCAGTCGATGTCTCGAATATCATCACCATATTGGTACTCGCGCACTTCGCTGAACGCCATACCCCGACCTTTAAAGGCGGAATGATATTGTCCGGCAAAGATATTCCGCGAAAGACCGCGTGTTTTTATTTCTATCCGGCGAACTTTCTTTAGCAGTTCACTTGTTTCCATGATTAAGGTACTTCTACTTTATTCAGGATTTCGCTGATTACCTCTTCTGTGGTCAGGTTATTGGCTTCCGCTTCATAACTCAATCCGATACGATGGCGCATAACATCATGGCAAACAGCACGAATATCTTCCGGAATCACATAACCTCTGCGTTTAATGAACGCATAAGCACGAGCAGCTAATGCTAAACTGATAGATGCACGGGGAGAAGCTCCAAAAGAGATCATATTTGCCAAATTGGGTAAACCATGTTCTTGCGGGAAACGTGTAGCAAATACAATATCTACAATATAACGTTCGATCTTCTCGTCCAAATATACTTCACGCACGACTTTGCGGGCATCCAATATTTCTTCTTTCGAAAGGATTGGTTTGATATTCGGCTTAGCCCCCGATATATTCTGACGGATGATAAGCTTCTCTTCCTCCTTTTTCGGATAATTAATAACCACTTTCAGCATAAAACGGTCTACTTGCGCTTCCGGCAATGGATAAGTACCTTCCTGTTCCACCGGATTCTGCGTAGCCATTACCAAAAAGGGAGAAGGCAATTTATAGGTTTGTTCACCAATGGTTACTTGGCGTTCTTGCATAGCTTCCAATAAAGCACTCTGTACTTTCGCCGGAGCACGGTTTATTTCATCCGCTAATACAAAATTAGCGAAGATGGGTCCTTGCTTTACTTGGAATTCTTCGCTTTTCTGACTATAAATCATCGTACCGATTACGTCGGCTGGCAACAAATCCGGCGTAAATTGGATTCGGCTATATTTTGCATCAATCAATGAAGATAAGGTTTTAATGGCTAACGTCTTTGCCAAACCGGGAACACCTTCCAACAAAATATGTCCGTCAGAAAGTAAACCTATTAATAAGGATTCTACAAGATGTTTCTGACCTACAATTACCTGGTCCATGCCCATCGTAATCATGTTTACGAATGAGCTTTTACTTTCAATTCGTTCATTTAATTCACGAATATCGACTGTCTGACTCATAATTATAAACTATATTCTGTATTTGTTTTTCTATTGTTCTTTTTTTAAGCTGCACAAAATTAGAAATGTTAAATGCGTATTCTCTACTTTTGCAGTTAAATATTACTAATTCACCCTTTAGAATTATTACTCTTTATTAGATAAGATTTCAGACTGTAAAGCTGCTGCTTTCTCCACGGAAGCACGATTTTTAGCGTCTATTCCATACCGCTCGGGGGGCGGAATTCGGATTTCTGTTCCTATCGGTATATTATTGGGGTCTGTTATAATGCTTTTATTATACATGTATATATATACCCAGAAAAATTTATGACCGTAATACTTCAAAGAGATAGTTGTTAATCTATCTCCCGGCTTGATTGCAGTAATTGCCAAATCTTCCATCGGTTTTGAGATAGCAGAGGAAGAAAAAATATCTGTAGAGGTTTCCACAGCCAAAGATTCTGTCGCTACTTTCAGAGTATCAGATGATTGTTGTGGAGTATTTCCCATCATTTCCGGTACTTCCTGTGCTTCCGGCAAAGAGAATTGGGCAATAGTTTCCTGTTTATCCAAGACAAACCATTCGCTCAAATAGGCAATATAACTAACGCCTATACAGATAATCCCAACCAGACAAGTTACAAGTATTCTCCATTTCCACGTGATGTGTTTCTCTCTTACTTGCACGGAAGGTACATCAGCCTCTGCTTCCTGGATTATCGGCAGAGATTCCTCTTTCGGCATAGTTTCAAGCGGTATAGCTTCCGGTAAGACCTCCTCCACGGAATCTTCAGAAACCTTTTCATTCTCTGAAGCTACTTGCGTTACATCCATGTCAGAGAAATCTATCGCATCATTCAATTCTGTCGTTTCAAAAAGGGAGAACGGCCTATTAACCAACTCTCTCAAATCCTTGTCTGGAACGAAGGTGAACTTATAATGCGAAGGGATGACAAAGCGTTCTCCTGAATTAACCGAAATGCTCTCCCGTTCCTCCACCTGAATAATCTTAAATGTACCTAAGCCCTTTACTTTAACAATTTTATCCAAATAAACACCTTCCGTTACGACCGCAATAAACTCTTGTAGGAAACGTTCAACCTCCTGCATATCCTTGCCAGTCTGCTCAGCCAATATATCGGCCAAGTCCTGTAACGTAAGCCGTTTATTCATCTACATCTAATTGTTTTAAACGATTTTTCACTGTAGTTCCGGGTTTAAAGATTGGAACTAACTTAGGTGGAACCAAATATCTTTTCCCATTCGCCGGATTCACAGAAATCCGTTCCATCTTTTTTCTCACCTCAAACTGCCCGAATGAAGCCATATAGACCGAATCACCTTCCATCAACTTCACACCTACTGCTGAGCCCAAAGCCGAAAGCATCTCTGCGACCTCTTTTGATGTCCAATTCAAGCGGCTTGTCAATTCTGCTATGACTTCTTTACTTTTCATGGAAGACTCGTTTTTGTTATCGGTCGCTATATTAATCATTTTTTTATAAACCCACAACTTTTTAATCTCAGAATCACAAACATTCTTGCAAAATTACGCCATTATACTCCAGTTGCTTTTCCGTACAGCTCGAACGCTTGGGTGTTCTCTATCTCTATTTGGTAGAAATTGCCCGGTTTCAAAACATGTTCCTTACGGATTAAGACTTCTGGGTCTACTTCCGGGGAGTCATATTCCGTGCGCCCCACATAGAAATCCTCCTCTTCTCGGTCGATAATAACTTTGTATTTCTTCCCTATTTTCGCCTCGTTTGCACTTAAAGAAATACTTTCTTGCACACGCATCAGAGCGTCTAAACGCTCTTGCTTTATCTCTTCCGGAATGTTATCCTTGTAATGTTGGTAAGCATACGTGCCAGTTTCATGGCTATAAGCGAATGCTCCCATTCGTTCGAAGCGCATTTCCCGCACGAATTCGACCAACTCTTCAAAGTCTTTTTCCGTTTCGCCGGGATGCCCTACCATCAACGTAGTACGCAAATGAATATCTGGTACTTCCTTTCGCATCCGTTCAAGCAATTCATAAGTTTCGGACTTCGTAATGTTACGCCGCATCAATTTCAGCATATTATTGCTAATGTGCTGTAAAGCGATGTCCATATATTTACATACATTGTCGCGTTCACGCATCACGCGGAGCAAATCGTACGGGAAATGCGCCGGATAACCATAGTGCAATCGAATCCATTCCACACCTTTGATATCTGCAATACGCTCTACTAACTCCGGCAAAGCCATGCGTTTGTACAAATCCAAACCGTAGAAGGTCAGGTCTTGGGCAATAAGTTGAAACTCTTTCACTCCACGATGTACCAAAAGCTTTACTTCTTCTACCAAATCTTCAATAGATCGAGACTGATAAACGCCCGTAATCAGTGGAATCGAGCAATAAGAGCACGTACGGTTGCATCCTTCTCCAATTTTTAAGTAAGCATAATGTCTGGGTGTGGTCAATATCCTATCATGTGCCAGCTCTGCACGATACGCTTTCCCTAAGTCGGTAATCAGCTCTTTCCAATTGAATTTCCCGTAGAAACGGTCTACCTCCGGAAGTTCCTGCACCAAATCATGCATGAAACGCTCTGAGAGGCAGCCCATCACAAAAAGCTTGCCTATCCGACCTTGCTTCTTGGCCTGTCCTAATTCCAATATCATCTCGATAGACTCCGCTTGCGCGTCGCCGATAAAGCCACAGGTATTAACTACCACTATCTCTCCGTTTACCTTGTGCGGATCATGCTCTACTTGATAGCCATTTATTTTGAATTGACGCATCAGCTGCTCGGAATCCACAAGGTTTTTCGAGCATCCTAACGTAATTATATCTACCTTATTTTTTCTCATATACTATTACCTAACATCTAACTAATTCAATTTTTTACTGCCTAATAAAAAAGCCCGAGCGTTAGCGGGTTCTTTACACTCGGGTTTTGGATATTAGTCTGCTCTACTCCGTTGTAGGAATAGCTATTCGCCGAATAGAGAGTTGACGAACTCGCGTTTGCGGAAAACTTGCAAATCTTCCATACCTTCTCCTAAACCAATATATTTGACGGGAATGCGAAACTGATCCGAAATACCGATGACGACACCACCTTTGGCTGTTCCGTCCAGCTTCGTTACAGCCAACGCATTTACCTCAGTAGCTGCTGTGAACTGCTTCGCTTGCTCAAACGCATTCTGCCCAGTCGAGCCATCCAGCACAAGTAAAATTTCGTGTGGTGCATCAGGGATAACCTTTCTCATAACATTTTTAATCTTCGTCAACTCATTCATAAGATTTATCTTGTTATGCAGACGACCAGCGGTATCAATGATGACCATATCCGCATGGTTTGCTTTAGCTGAACTCACAGTATCAAATGCAACCGAGGCTGGGTCTGCGCCCATCTTCTGCTTCACAATAGGAACACCTACGCGCTCACTCCATACAACCAATTGCTCTACTGCGGCTGCACGGAAAGTGTCGGCAGCACCCAGATAGACACTCTTGCCTGCTTTCTTGAATTGATATGCCAATTTGCCGATAGTAGTAGTTTTGCCTACGCCATTCACGCCAACAACCATAATAACATACGGCTTTTTGTCTTCAGGCAAAGTAAAACCCTCACCATCTTGCGTATTATTCTCGGTCAAAAGACTTGCTATTTCATCTCGCAAGATGGTAGTCAGTTCCGAAGTAGTCACATACTTATCTCGCGCTACACGTTTTTCAATCCGATCAATAATCTTTAACGTTGTTTCCACACCAACATCCGAAGTAATCAAAACTTCCTCCAAATTGTCCAACACATCATCATCCACTTTACTTTTACCCGCTATTGCTTTGGTAATTTTAGTAAAGACATTTTCTTTTGTCTTGGAAAGCCCCTTGTCCAATGTCTCCTTCTTTTCTTTGCTTAAAAAGCTAAATATACCCATATTATAAAGTTGATTTATCGTTCTATTTCCTAATAACGCACGTAAAATTACATAAAAAAGCCGTCAGTCCATAACTTTAAGTCGGGCAAATTTCAGTAAAAGTTTCTTTTGCCCGAAATTATCAAAGGCCACAATAGCTTTTTGGTTGTTTCCTTCGCCTTCAAACGAAAGGATTTCTCCTTGCCCAAAACGCTCATGCAATACAGTTGCTCCGATATGCAAATCCACAGAATTTACCACAGATACAGCCTGAGATTGTGCTTCTTGATTAGGTTCAATCTTGGTCAAACGGCGCGGTTTGGAAACAGGTTGTACCTTTTCCATATGATAAGACTCAGCTTTAGGCTGTTGAAGCGGAGAAGCAAAAGCCGGACGCTGATAGCGGTGTCGTTCTTCATCAAAGGAAATATTCTCCAAACGAGAGCTTGTTACTAATGGAACATCCAGATAGCAACGGTCAATATCCTGCAAGAAACGACTGGGCGTACATATTGTCTGTTGTCCGTTTTTATAACGGTTCCGTGCATAAGATACTATGCAATTCTGCTCTGCCCGTGTAATCGCGACATAAAACAAACGACGTTCCTCTTCTATTGCCCGCGGATTCCCTTTCGACATTGCCGACGGAAAAAGGTCTTCTTCCAAACCGACTATAAAGACATTGGGGAATTCCAGACCTTTTGCGGCATGGATGGTCATCATCGTTACTTTATCAGTAAACTCATCTTTATTGTTATCTTGGTCGGTCAATAGTGCCACTTCAGCCAAAAAGTCGTTCAACGTCGCTTGCCCGGAACCTTCTTCTCGCCGAATTTCGCAAAACTCATTGATACCTTTCAGCAATTCTTGTAGATTTTCCACCTTGCTAATACTTTCATTCGAACAATCAGCCAACAATGTTGCCATCAATCCGCTCTGTTTTATTAAATCAGCAGCTAATTCATCGGCAGGTTTTTCGTCAGCCTGCTTTATAAAAGGCATCAACCATTCACGGAACGCCACAAGTTTCTTCTCTGTCCCTGCATTAATCGACACAGCATACTCCGACGGAGCTTGCAATACTTTCCAAAGGCTTACATTGTATGTTGCAGCGGCTTTCACCAATTTATTCACCGTTGTATCACCGATTCCACGTGCCGGATAATTAATGACTCGTTTGAAAGCTTCTTCGTCATGTGGGTTTATCACCAATCGGAAATAGGAGATAACATCCTTTACTTCTTTGTGTTGGTAGAAAGACAATCCTCCATAGATGCGATAAGGGATACCCCTTTTACGCATTGCCTCTTCCAAGATTCGCGATTGCGCATTCGTCCGGTACAAGATGGCAAAGTCCGCATACTTCCGTCCATATTCCTTTCGTTTCATTTCTTCTATCCGGCCAGCAACGATGTAAGCCTCCTCGTAATCTGAAAGCGATGACAATACTTTAATCTTATCTCCTTCCTCTTTTTTTGAATAGACATTTTTGGGTATCTGCTCGCGGTTCTTTTCTATCAAACTATTCGCCGCATTGACTATATTTTGTGTCGAACGATAATTCTGCTCTAATTTGAATATCTTACAACCCGGATAAACGTTTCTGAATTGCAGGATATTGTCGACATTCGCCCCGCGGAAGGAATAAATACTCTGTGCGTCATCACCGACCACGCAAATGTGCCCATGTCCGGCACACAAACGTCGTACAATTGAGTGCTGCGCAAAGTTTGTATCTTGATACTCATCTACTAAAACATAACGGAAGAAATTACGATAACTCTCCAATACTTCCGGGAAATCACGGAAAAGGATATTTGTCTGCAAAAGCAAATCATCGAAGTCCATCGCTCCTGCCTGTAGACAACGGTTCTGATACTGTTTGTATATTTCTCCAAGCAACGGAATCTTATGAAGTATATCGCTTTCTACCAACTCTTTATTTTGCTCATAAGCGCGCCACGTGATGAGTGCGTTCTTGGCGTTCGATATCCGGCTCTGTACCATTCCCGGACGATACACCTTATCGTCCAGCTGCATCTCTTTGATAATCTTCTTTATCAAATTCTTCGAGTCTGTCGCATCATAAATTGTAAAATTGGAGGAGAAACCTAAACGTTCAGCTTCTTTCCTGAGTATTCGCGAGGAAATAGAATGGAATGTCCCTATCCATAGCCTTCGAGCCATATTTTCTCCAACAATCGAGGCTACACGTTCTTTCATCTCACGAGCCGCCTTGTTGGTAAATGTCAAGGCCAAAATAGTATGAGGAGCCCATCCTTGTTTCAATAGCCAAGCTATCTTATAGGTAAGTACGCGTGTTTTACCCGAACCAGCTCCGGCAATCACCAATTCCGGACTGTTGCAATAAAGCACTGCCTCACGCTGGCTATCATTTAATTCTGCCAAATACTCTTCCACGTATATTTTCTTATTTTGCGTGCAAAGTTACGCATAAAAAGTGAAACAC
>CAZOKT010000030.1:0-16282 GCA_964580505.1 uncultured Parabacteroides sp.
AAGCAAAAAAAGCAGCCGGCACATTATGCACCGACTGCCCAGACTATTATGAAAGAATTTGATTTGCTCTGTAATTAAGCCTCCGCTTTCACTTCTTTTACAGAAACA
Source organism: uncultured Parabacteroides sp. (assembly GCA_964580505.1). Lineage (GTDB taxonomy): Bacteria > Bacteroidota > Bacteroidia > Bacteroidales > Tannerellaceae > Parabacteroides. The sequence goes on from CAZOKT010000030.1 coordinate 109, forward strand.
AAAGAGCGGTTTCCTTTTCCCTTATGAAATGTTACCACGCCATCAACCAAAGCATATAATGTATGGTCTTTACCCATACCCACGTTTGCACCCGGATGATGTGCTGTTCCTCTTTGACGTACGATGATATTACCTGCCTTAGCCATCTCACCACCGAACAATTTAACACCTAATCGTTTGCTTTCTGATTCACGGCCGTTCTTAGAACTACCAACACCTTTTTTATGTGCCATTTCTTCTTACTCCTTTTAACGTTAAGCTACAACTTCTTTAATCAAAACTTCAGTGAATTGCTGACGGTGTCCGTTCAACTTACGGTAACCTTTTCTTCTCTTCTTATGGAAGACCAATACCTTGTCGCCCTTTACTAAATGAGAAACCACTTCGCAAACCACTTTTGCGCCCTCTACAACCGGAGCACCTACTTTTACCTCGCCATCGTTGTCTACCAATAACACTTTATCAAACTCAACAACTGCTCCATTTTCGGCATTCTGAATGTGGTGAACAAACAATTTCTTTCCTTGCTCAGCCTTGAACTGCCGACCTTGAATTTCTACAATTACGTACATCTGTCTTTTTATATTTTATTTAAACAGGTTTAGAACCCGAAGGTGAATGCCTTTTGCATTACTTTTCTACCCTCTAAGGAAAATCGGTTGCAAATATATGGCTTTCCCGTTAATTATGCAAATAAAACTCATTCTTATTTCTACCGAAAAAATCAGAAAAAGTGGACAAGGCATCGTACATAGTCGGGTGTATTACAAATTTGTCTAACGAGCTTTGCATTTTATCCTGCCTACCTTTCCGAACCGCTTTCGGAAGAAAAGTTTTTCGGAAAAAGATTTGAAGCAAAAAACTTCACAAACAAGGCAAAAATAAGCGGCAAGTTGCATCTTGTATATGGAAATGTTTATGTAATTTCGCATATATAAAAAGAAGAATATACACAATCATCTATCATTTATGGAAAGTAAAAGTTTAGTATCGATCGACCAATGTTCTAAAGAGGACATTCTTCGAATCTTGGATAATGCGGAAAAGTTTGAAGCGAAACCCAATCGACATTTGTTGGAAGGCAAGGTAGCGGCAACGCTATTCTTCGAACCTTCTACACGCACACGTTTGAGTTTTGAAACAGCCGTCAATCGGCTTGGTGGCCGCGTGATTGGGTTTCAGGATGCCTCGACTACCAGTTCTTCAAAAGGAGAGACATTAAAAGATACTATCCTGATGGTAAGCAATTATGCAGACCTTATCATCATGCGCCATTATTTAGAAGGAGCAGCACGCTACGCTTCGGAAGTAACCAATATCCCTATCATCAATGCCGGAGATGGTGCAAACCAACATCCTTCACAAACTATGTTGGATTTATACTCTATCCGCAAGACACAAGGTACGCTGAACGATTTGACCATAACAATGGTAGGTGACTTGAAATACGGACGAACGGTTCATTCGCTGATTGTAGGTATGTCGCACTTCAATCCGACTTTCAACTTTATTGCTCCGAAAGAATTGCGTATGCCAGACGAACAAAAAAACTTCTGCGATCAACATGGAATCCAATATTATGAACATACTGAATTCTCCGAAGATATTATCAATAAAAGCGATATTCTCTACATGACACGTGTACAAAGGGAACGCTTTACCGATTTGGAAGAATACGAACGCGTCAAAAATGTGTATATTCTGAAGAACTCGATGCTGGACGGTAGCAAAGAAAATCTGCGTATCCTGCATCCGCTTCCACGCGTTAACGAAATAGCTTATGACGTGGATGATAATCCAAAAGCCTACTACATCCAGCAGGCACACAACGGATTATTTGCCCGCCAAGCCATTATTTGTGAAGTTTTAGGTATCTCAATCGATTAAAATCAGAAGTATGACAGTATTGAAAAACAATAAAGAATTATTGGTAGCCGCTATTCAGAATGGCACGGTTATCGACCACATTCCTCCGACTGAACTTTTTAAAGTTGCATCGCTCTTGGAATTAGATAAAATGGAGCACAATACCATTACGATTGCCAACAACCTTCCCAGCAATCTATTCGGTACTAAGGGCATGATTAAAATATCCGATAAATTTTTTGATGAGGATGAGATTAGTCGTATCGCATTGGTTGCTCCGAACGTAATTCTAAACATTATCCGCAATTACGAAGTTGTTGAGAAAAAGTGTGTCTCTTTACCCAATGTGCTGATTGGCTTGGTAAAGTGCAATAATCCGAAATGTATTACCAACAACGAACCGATGCCCACTCGCTTTGATGTAATTGACAAGAAGACCGGAACCATCAAATGCCACTATTGCGAACGGAAAATCAACAAGAATGACATTATAATCAAATAAAGGCAAGAAAGGAGGAGCATGTTCTAATCTCCTCCCCTGTCTTAGTTCTTCACTTTTCACATTCAATTACTTATATGAAACAGTCATGGAAACCAGGTACGGTGATTTATCCTCTTCCGGCAGTCATGGTATCTTGCGGAGCTACGCCGGACGAGTTCAATATCCTCACGATAGCGTGGGTGGGGACACTCTGTACAAACCCTCCGATGTGCTATATTTCGGTACGTCCGGAGCGCTACTCTTATCCAATCCTTAAGAAAAACATGGAGTTTGTCATCAATTTGACTACCCGCGACTTGGCATTCGCTACGGATTGGTGTGGCGTGAACTCCGGAAAGGAGCATCAGAAGTTCGAGGAGATGCATTTAACTCCCGGTAAAGCTGCCGTGGTCAGTGCTCCTACCATAGAAGAATCTCCTCTCAACATCGAATGCCGTGTAAAAGAAATTCTGGCACTCGGCAGTCATGATATGTTTATTGCGGATGTAGTCAACGTACAAGCAGATGAACATTTTCTGAATAAGGAGACAGGTGCTTTCGACCTTCAGAAGGCGGGGTTGTTGGCTTATTCGCATGGCAAATATTATGAATTAGGCGAATTCATCGGCAGGTTCGGATGGTCAGTACAAAAAAAGAAGCACTGACGTATGAAGTTTTTGCTCTCTATTCTCCTCTTGCTACTGTCTTGCCTGTCGGGTTCGGCGCAAAATATCCTTATGGACTACGACCGCTCTTATAACTTGGCCGTGCGCGTGGGTTTCAACTCTGCGTTTCCTATAATTCAGGAGTTCAACATAGATGATGAACGCATCAGCGACTATCGGATTCATTATAAGGTGGGTTATATGGCGGCCGTAACTTTCTCAGTCAATTTCAACCGTTTTGTTATTCAGCCAAGCGTAAGTTGGTACCGAAGCAATGCCGAAATCCAATTCACCTACCCGCAATTCAACTCTTTAGAGGTAATCGCCAGTTCACTGGAGGAGATGCTACGACTTGATTCGGAAATCAACTCATTGGAAATCCCTGTGCTGGTGGGCTATCATATCGTCAAAGAAGGTCCCTATGCAATGAGTCTCAAGTTTGGACCCAAAGGGATTTATCGATACAGAAGCGACTATGAGCTCAGTTCGTCAGCAGTCTCATTGAAGCACGAGAGTGATAATATTCCGTATTCCATCAACATTGTTTCAGCAGTAGGGGTTTCTATCGGACGGCTCTTCATGGATTTCTCCTACGAGTTCGGTCTCCGTTCTGTCCATTCTGATTTCTCTTATACCGACACGCTGACGGGAGATGTGGGCACAATATATCTTTCCCAACGTACCAATAAACTTAGTTTTTCTTTGGGATTCCTCTTCTGATACGGAAATCCTTATCGCCCACACAAGCTATTGAACGGACAGTCTTTGCATATTCCGTCATTTTCGGTCTGCACAAATCCAATGTTCGCGTCAAAAATTTCACTCACGCAAGCACACAATTCTGTTTCAAATTCTTCTTCATAGCTTTTGAAATCTTCTACCTTCTCGTTCTTTTTATAAGGAATATGACGTGAGACAACTGGATCAAATTTCTCATCAAACAGACTGCGTACATAATAAATGCATGGCTGTATGCGACGGCCATCATAGCCTGAACTGCGCTTGTACATCCACGCGTATAAGAATACCTGCATAACATCTTTCGGCCTCTTCTTTACCGTTTTATCAAATAGCTGGGGGATGGATTTGAAGTCAGACTTCCCGCTACCTGTCTTGTAATCGACTATGCGCAACCCCTCTCCTACGGCATCTACTCTGTCGATGAATCCTTTCAGCTGCACAACCGTTCCGTCTCTTGTTGTCAATACATCCTTGATACGTTTTTCCGATTCTATATAGTGAAACGGCGTATATTTAGCGTCCCGACTTAATATCTTCTTTACATAGAGCCGAATCATCTCGCCTATCAGGTAGTTCTGACCTTTAAGGACGCGAGGAGTCTCACTCTTGAAAAAGATTTCAGCAAATGCGCACGTGATTATTTCGGTCAATTTACTCTCGTCCTTTGCCAAGAGCTTCAAAATATCTGCCGTTACAAGTTTTCCCTGCAATGGTTGATATAATTTTTCCATCACTTTGTGCAAGATGCTACCGAATACGTTACTTTCTATGGTCTCCGACACCTCGTCTTCCTCACGTATATTTTCTACATAGGTAAAGTAAAACTTCAACGGACAATTAAGGTACATATTGATGGCACTGGCTGAAAGCTCACGGTTTCCACCGATGCAATAACTGCGGAGCTTCTCCATTACGGCGGAATCTTTGCTGACATTAATCGGAGACATGGCGTTTGTCGTCACATTGTAAATGGCAAAACGTTCGCGCATCTTTACGCCGTAGTGATACTTGAGTTGCAGAACATAGCGGCTCACCTCACCCGTCTGCATATCGCCGCTCCGTGTGTCATACAGTAGTACGACCTTTCGGGAGCGCTGGAGGAGGTGATAAAAGTGATACGCCCAAATACTGTCCTGATGTTCATACGTAGGAAGTCCGAAACCCCGACGCAGATTATACGGGATAAACGAGTTGGCTGTACGCTTCATAGGGAATATACCGTCATTCATGGAGAGAAGAATGATGCGGTCGAAATCGATGGCGCGGGTTTCAAGAACACCCATGATTTGCAATCCGGCCAGCGGCTCACCCTCAAACGGAATGGTAATCAGCTCTGTCATCCGGTGGAGCAGTCGGAAGTAAGTATCTATACGCATCTCCACACCAGCATCCTGCATGACTTCCTTCAGGCGGTTCACTGTAGCAAAATAATGAAAGATAAACTCCTGTTCGACTTCCGCAGCACTCCTCCCCTGACCTGTGCTGTCTTCATCGGGTTCGGAATCGTTGCTCCTTATTTGTGCATTAAGTTTTTCAAGGATACCAATCAGATAGTCCGAGCATTGAGCCGCATCCGTAATAGGAGTAAAGATAGCACTTAGCAATGTATCCTGCTGCAAATCAGTATATCCTATATAAATACGGTTATTATGCCGTATGTCATTTACTAATTGTGCCGCTATCTTTCCGGAAGACATAGTAATATAATTATGCTCCAGTATCGGAAGTACATCCTGATAATAATATCCTAAAACAGACTTTTCTTCGGCATTTTTATCACCCAAGTAGCGCGTATTTTTTTGTAGCGAAAGAATGGCATCCATCAGTGAGGCTATCGGAGTAACCGACAGCGGATACCCCATCGTAACGTTAATCTGACGGATAGTATCAGGTATAGAATTAAGGACAGGTACAAGCAGATGCTCATCCGGCAGTATGACCGCTGTCCGTAGTGCGTTGTCTTCATTTAGAGGCTCCTCTTGGTTGAATTCCTCCAATAGGGAATAAACCTGTTTCGCCTGACCAATTGCCGACGGCATGCCTATCACCTCAATTTGAGGCAATGCAAGCTCTTCATTGGGTAAGCTGTAATGAGATGGAAAGAGCGCAAGATTACGATCCATAAAGAAGGACGCCTTGTTGTCTTTATCACGAATCTGCTCCGATGCGTAATCCCAATAGAAATCAGCCACACCCCTCTTTTGAAGTTCCAATAGGAGGCATTCTTCGGAGGTAGACAGGGCATTTAATCCTACAAATACTACGCGCTCGAAAGGCAACTTATTCTCCGGATGAAGCTGTAGCTGCTCGACTGCTTCGCGGAAAAGCATTCCGTCGTAACCGCAGCCGTCAGCTGATAGTTCCGCACGAAGTTCGCTATATAAGTCGTAAAGCACTTCCCACAGCTCCAAGAATTGTTTCTGACTGTGTGAATCTGACTTCGGATGGAAAGTTGACCAAAAACTACGGATGGCGCGGATTTGTTCATCGCTCAGGAATTCATATCCCTCATCAAGTTCTTTCAGGTCGCTCACATTCCGAAACAGCTTCTGCGCATCTGCCATATACTTATCCACATCGTCAAAGTCATTGAGCAGCATCTCTCCCCAATATAAGAAATCATCGAACGTTTCGGATGAGCCGCTGCGGTGACAGTAGATTTCATACAACCTGAATAATGTGCGTATTCTGTCGGCTGAACGCTTCCCTGAAATACGTTCAAATATGTCGTTGATTGTCCAGATAGCCGGAGAAAATATAGGCTTAGCCGCTATTTCCGAAAGATATTTTCGGAAAAACAGTCCAGCACGGCGATTCGGAAATACAAATGTCAAACGATATATTTCCGCGCCATACTGCGAATAGAACAGCGCAGCCACTTTATATAAGAAAGGCATCCTGCCATTAGAGTTCATTTTCAATAGACTTAAAAAGGTTATACATTATAAAAGACTACAATTCATTTTTCTTAATCCGAAGATGCTGATTTAAGAAGAGGAGTTGCTCACTCCTCTTCATTGCTTTTGTTGTTCTTACTTGCTTCACGCAATCCTTTACTAATGCTTAAAGAGTTATTAAATTCATCGATGATACCGTTCAGGTCTTGCGTCAGTTCCGTTAAGAGTGTAATATCATCATTTTCGGTTGCAACCAATAGGCTTGCATAAATCAGTTCGCACAATCTTGTGTACACAGCATCGGTACGTTGGCGCAATACCTTAGAACTTTCCTGTTTATGAGCAAGCATATCTTTCAGACGTTCTTCTTTCAATTGCTTATATACTTCGTTGGCTTTTTGGAGTTCTTCCAAAGTCTTATCCAAATGTAATGTTGTAACATACGAGGCACTATCATCCTTTTGCATATCATATATCATGCTATCAATCAGTGCGCTCTTTGCGTCATCCTGCTTGCGCGAGATATCTTTATACACCGCATATATAGGTTCCATTGCACGCCCTGCGGCTTTCACTTCCTCCAAAGGCGACCATTTTGCAGCCGCTATGGTTTTTCCAATAAACGGAAGTATCTGCATACGTACCTTGTTAGATTCTGATAAATCGAGAGTCATACCGCTTCCACGTGTTTCGCGGGTTCGGTCTTTTTCATTTTCAATGCAGTCATCATATTCATCAATCTCTGTTGTAACATGTAGCTTTTCCGGATAAGCTATATTGCGTAAACGGGTCAGCACCCTTTGATGAAAACTGAGGTGCATCGGGTTCGTAAAATGAGAACAATTACTTCCTTTAATCTTTTCGAATGTCTTCATAAAAATCAAACTTCTACGGCAAATATGCCGTCGGATAATACTTTATAGAGTCCGAAAAATCAGAATAACTACTATTTTATACATCAAACAGCCCTTTAAAAGAGTTGCTTCTGTCCACTTATATCTCATACAATCCAACGGAAGAACGGACTTCCATATTTTGCAGACTGCAAAATTTTCAGGATTCGTCTCTTCTGAAACATTATATCTTGCACAAACAGACGGCAGAGTAAGTTTCAAGAGATTGTTTGTTATATAAAGTAATAGATTAAACGATTCTTAGACTTTTCATATCTTGCAAACCTATAAAATCTGCGATTCCATAACTTTGCACATCAGATAACTTCATTAAACCAAAGATTCCATTAATTTTCTCCACGCTCAAACTCACGGAATCGAAGATTTTTTGATTAAGTAGCCTCAACAACCATCCAAATTTTTCAGATTCATCCTGATTGTTTTTACATGTACCTCTTAGAATCTGAGATTCCGTAGGTTTTAAATCCAAGAAGAACAAACAAATCCATAGAAACAACGGAACTGTACGAAATATCTCCTTATGGAAGCTACGATTTAGCTGTTCTTCTGAATTTCTCATAGTCAAAAGTTTCTTTTTTCTAATTTCTAATCTAATTATATTTATTGTAAAAAATGTTCAACCGCAAAGATACACTTTATATTGGATTATGCAAATATTTCCGCAAACTTTTTTCAGGAAAAACAAACTTCTCTCATCAATAAAGAAAAGGATGTCAGTTACAGATAAGCCATCCTCAAACGTAAATAGAAGAATGTCAAGAGTTAATCAGAACGGATAACCAACGGCAAAGTGCCAAGCAAAATTGTCGTTAAAGTTAGGATTCTTTATTGCCCAACGAGCTTCCCCACGCTGCTGAGGGTCATACGCCTTCATGCCCATATCGAATCGCAGCAAGAAGAAATCGAAGTCGAGCCTCAGTCCAAGCCCATACGAAAAGGCTATCTCCTTGTAGAATCGGGAGAAATCGAAGTTGGCCTGCGGATGGTCTTCGTCCTCATGAAAGAGCCAGATGTTGCCCGCATCGACAAATGCCGCCGCCTCAAACTTCCAGAAAAGCTTCGTGCGGTACTCCAAGCTGAGGTCAAGACGGATATCGCCCACTTGGTCTGCAAAGGTTGTCACATACGTAGGATCCATGCTTCCGGGACCGAGTGAACGTACCGACCACCCGCGCACGCTATTGGCTCCACCCGAGAAATAGCTCCGCTCGAAGGGGAGTTTGGACATATTTCCATAAGGATACCCTACGCCGAAGCCGACTCTGTAAGCCACACGGTTACGCTGGTCGATGGTTAAGCTCTTGCTAAAGTCAACGTCCACCTTTGTAAATTGTGCATACGGTATGCCGAACAACTCATACACGCCTGAAGAGTTACGCTTACTGTTGAATACAGAAGATATGCCATATAAAAGGTTACCGGCAGTCTCGATGGAAAGACGGAAAGAATGCGTATTACGTGCCTTCTGCTGCGGTGTGTAATTGCTAAACGAATAGGTGTACCCCATACCGAAGATGAATTGGTCGGTAAAATTATATTGACGGGTCGTTTCCGGAAGGCTTGCGGCAAAATCTGCATCAATCTTAGGCAGGTGAACGTAGTCTATATCAACCAATTTGAAGACATGACGAGCCTGCGTATTATACCGTTCCTGCCAGATGTAACTCCAACCTCCAGACAACAGTGCCCGCTGATACTCCGGACGTGTCTGGAAGCTATATCCTATGGTGAATTCGGTAGTTGCACGCAATCTCCGCTTGAAAGATTCACTGAGGAAAGGAAATAAGAAACGCGGAAAGGTGATGCCTGTCTCCGCACCAAACTCCCAGTAGTTGCCATTAAAACTATCATCACTGGAACCTAATGCCTCGTATGCGCCACGAAATTTAATCATAAAAGCCTCCGACCCCTTAAACAGATTGCGATGCTGATAGTTCACACTGCTGGCAAAACCCAAATCACCCGCAGAATTGGTACCCTCAATATCGACCCCAAAGCCCTGCAACTTCGTAGGTGTCATCAGCACGGTACAATCCAATTTCAACGAATCATTTACTTCCAACTCATTAAAGCGGATATTAATATTCTTCAACGCACGAAGTCTGGCAAATGAAGTGTAAGTATGCTCAACGGTACGTTCATTATATAACTGACCGGGAGCCAAATAAATACTCCTTGCCAGAACCGACGGACGGATATAATGTCCGGAATTTCCATAAACGATAGCGATATCACCTACCCATAAAGTATCGGTCAGATTCAGCGCATTCTGTGCATCCGACCGCAAGGGATCATAATCTGCAACGATAGTAACCCGATTCAGATGGAAAGGCTGATGATTCTCTTCGCGGATAGTCCCATCCGGCATCAAGCGTCGATAAGGCTTGAGGAGCATCTCCACTTCCACCGAATGGCTATTAAACGAACTGTCTGCCAGATAACTTAAGTTATCTCTATTAAATGCATAATATCCGCGATGTCTGAGCAATGTAGTGATACGTTCGCGCTCTTTGTCGAGTATATCCCGATCGAATAAATCGCCCACTTTTACAAGAGGAATGTAAACGTCATCCGATGGCCTGAATGCAGACTTTAGCCATGAACGCTGTGGAGGCTGAATACGTGCGATGCTGTCGATAGCCCGGTCATAGAGATGCATGGCATAATCTTGGATACGGTAAGGCTCGTTAGGCGAAATCTTATAAATCACTGTAGCTTTTTTCTGACGGGAAGTATCAACACTATGCGTAACCTCGGCATTCATATATCCTTTATTCACGAGAAATCGTTTGAGTTCTGCTTCGGATTGATTTATGAGGGTTGTATCCATTATGACCGGTGGTTCTCCCATTCGACGTAATTGCTTATTAATCCACCGATTCTCATTCCTTCCAGACCAATTATACACGTATAATTGCCATTTCATCAAGCCAAATACTTTGAAGTTTGGCCGCTGGTGTAAATAATCACGTAACTCCAACGCTTTGAATTGTCCACCCTCCGACACAATCTCCACCTTATCTAAAAGATATTGATTATCCGGAACATATTTCGTCGTGCTGCAACTACTTAGAAGCTCTCCAACCACTATAGCATATATGATATACAATACTAAAGTCCTCATGCTGTCCCTATTTTCACCGTCAAAGATAATACAAAAAAGTGAGATACTGAGAAAAACGCAGTAATATGATTGGAAATTAATGTTTTACGTGGTTTTCACGATTTTCTGATTAGTATCAACAGTCGTTTGCCTCTGCAGAGGAGCATAGCGATAAGGCTCCTGCTGTTTCGTCATAAAGATAAAGGTTATAGTTGTTGCAATATTGCAGATACAAAATTACAGTTCAACTATAACCTTTAATAGGTGTACTTCTATTGACGCTTACAAAAACGAACGCACCTTTATATCTCGTGCTCTAAAATCTTTAATAAGCATCTTTACTCCAATCTTCTGCAGCCAAACGCTTGTAACTGCGCAGACGCCATTTCGCATTCTCTTCAGCAGCTGCAAACAATTCGGCAGCCTCAGCCGGATATTGCTTCATAACGGAAGCAAAACGAACTTCACCCTTCAGGAAGTCTTGGAATTTACTCCAATCCGGTTCTTTTGAATCGAGTATGAACGGATTCTTGCCTTCAGCCTCCAATGCCGGATTGTAGCGCCATAGATGCCAGTAACCGCATTCTACAGCCGCCTTTTCTTCGGCTTGTGATTTACCCATTCCTTTCTTCAGACCGTGGTTGATACACGGTGCATAGGCAATAATTAACGACGGACCATCATATGCCTCAGCCTCGCGCAATGCTTTCAATGTCTGAGCTTGGTCAGCACCCATTGCAATCTGAGCCACATAAACGTAACCGTAAGTCGTAGCCATCAGACCGAGGTCTTTCTTGCGGACACGTTTGCCGGAAGCCGCAAACTTAGCGATAGCACCCAATGGTGTCGCCTTCGATGACTGACCGCCTGTATTAGAATACACTTCTGTATCAAGCACAAGGATATTGACGTTCTTGCCTGATGCAATTACGTGGTCAAGACCACCGTATCCAATATCGTAAGAAGCACCGTCACCTCCAATAATCCATTGAGAACGTTTTACAAGGAACTGTGACAAACCGGAAATTGTAGCACACGCCGGGCATGAATCCTTCGAAGCTTCTACCATCGGAATAATCTTCTCTGCCAGTTCTTTGGTTTTGTCAGCATCGTTTTGGTTGTCAATCCATGCTTGGAACAATTCTTTCTTCTCGGCCGGAGTACCTTCGTAAGCGATAACCTGTTCCATTGCCTCTTGGATACGTGCACGCATTTTCTCGTTAGCCAATTCCATACCTAAACCAAATTCACAGAAGTCCTCGAACAACGAGTTAGCCCATGCCGGACCATGCCCCTTTTCATTAGTAGTATATGGAGTAGAAGGAACCGAACCTGAATAGATTGAAGAACAACCTGTAGCGTTGGAAACCATCTCGCGGTCACCAAACAACTGAGAAATCAATTTCACATACGGAGTTTCACCGCAACCGGAGCAAGCACCAGAGAACTCAAACAACGGAGTAGCGAACTGCGAGTTCTTCACGTTTGACTTCACGTCAACCAAATGTTGTTTGCTCGCTACATGGTCAATGCAGTAATCCCAGTTAGCCGATTCAGCCAACTGATCTTCCAACGGAACCATAGTCAACGCCTTGTTTCCCTTGAAGCCCGGACAAATATCCACACAATTGCCGCAACCCAAGCAATCCATCACATCGACTTGCATACGGAACGCCATGCCTTTCATCGCAGCCGGAGCCTTCACCGCAATCGTAGCAAAGTTAGCACCCTTCTGCTCTTCTTCATCAAGAACAAACGGACGAATAGAAGCATGAGGACAAACGTAAGCACATTGGTTACATTGGATACAGCTCGCTCCATTCCAAACCGGAACAAACGCAGCCACACCACGTTTTTCATATTTAGCGGTTCCTTGATACCAAGTACCATCTTCGATATCCTTAAATGCAGAAACCGGTAGAAGGTCGCCATCCTGTGCATTGATAGGACGAACTACTTCGTTGATAAATGCAGGGTCATTATTGGCAGCCGGAGCTTCTACTTCCAAGTCAGCCCAAGCCGGATCAACTATCAGTTGATGATATTCACCACCCCGATCAACAGCAGCGTAGTTCTTATTCACCACATCTTCACCTTTCTTGCCATAAGACTTCACGATAAACTTCTTCATCTGTTCAACCGCCAAATCTACCGGAATAACACCTGTGATACGGAAGAAAGCAGACTGCAAAATGGTGTTGGTACGGTTACCCAAACCGATTTCCTGTGCAATCTTCGTAGCATTGATATAATAAACAGAAATATTATTTTGTGCGAAATATTTCTTTACCTTGTTTGGCAAATTCTTAGCCAACTCCTCGCCTTCCCAAATTGTATTTAAAAGGAAAGTACCGTTCTTACGCAGACCACGAGTCACATCATACATGTGTAAATAAGCCTGAACGTGGCAAGCTACGAAATTCGGAGTTGTAACCAAATATGTAGAACGGATAGGGTGGTCACCAAAACGTAAGTGCGAGCAAGTGAATCCTCCCGATTTCTTTGAGTCGTATGAGAAGTAAGCTTGGCAATATTTGTTAGTATTATCACCGATAATCTTTACCGAGTTCTTGTTGGCACCTACCGTACCGTCTGCTCCCAAACCGTAGAACTTAGCTTCAAACATACCGTCAGAGTCCAATTCGATTTCTTCTTTCTTAGGCAGCGAAGTGAATGTTACGTCATCTTCAATACCAATCGTGAATTGATTCTTCGGCATCGGCATCGAAAGATTTTCATAAACGGAAAGGATTTGTGCCGGAGTTGTATCCTTAGAACCCAAACCATAACGACCACCTACAATCAACGGAGCATCTTCTACACCATAGAAGCAATCCTTCACATCCAGATACAACGGTTCGCCATTTGCACCCGGTTCTTTCGTACGGTCTAAAACAGCGATACGTTTAGCCGTCTTAGGAACAGCTGCCAAGAAATGCTTAGCCGAGAACGGACGATACAAATGAACTGAAACCAAACCTACCTTCTCACCTTTAGCCATCAGATAGTCTATTGTCTCGCGGATAGCTTCCGTCACAGAACCCATTGCAATGATGACACGGTCGGCATCTTCAGCACCATAATAATCGAACAAACCATACTTGCGACCTGTAATCTTAGAGATTTCATTCATATATTCTTCCACAATAGCAGGAACAGCTTCATAGAACGAGTTAGCTGCTTCCCGATGTTGGAAGAAATGATCCGGATTTTCAGCCATACCACGAGCCACTGGTTTCATCGGATTCAATGCACGAGCTCGGAACTCTGCTAATGCCTCCTGGTCGATAAGTGGAGCAAGGTCTTCGTTATCCAGCTTTTCGATCTTTTGGATTTCATGAGAAGTACGGAAACCGTCGAAGAAATTGATGAACGGAATGCGTGATTTGAGAGTCGCCAAATGAGCTACACCTGCTAAATCCATCACCTCCTGAACAGAACCTTCACACAACATTGCGAAACCTGTCTGACGACAAGACATTACATCTTGATGATCGCCAAAGATACACAAAGCATGAGATGCCAACGTACGAGCCGATACATGGAATACGCAAGGCAGTAATTCACCTGCAATCTTATACATGTTCGGAATCATCAGCAATAACCCCTGAGATGCCGTATAGGTCGTCGTCAGAGCTCCTGCTTGCAACGAACCGTGAACAGCACCAGCAGCACCGCCTTCTGATTGCATCTCCTGTACCAAGACCGTTTCGCCAAAAATGTTCTTACGCCCGGCTGCAGCCCATTCGTCTACATGTTCTGCCATTGTAGACGATGGTGTGATAGGATAGATAGCAGCTACTTCACTGAACATATAAGATATATGCGCAGCTGCCTCATTACCATCACATGTAATAAACTTTTTTTCTTTTGTCATAGATCTATAAACTATTAGTATGTTTTTAGTTCTTAAATTCTTTCCTACTTCAATTCTTCTACTCTTACTTGTTTTTCCTTTAATAGAGAAAACCAAAAAGCCAAAGCGGAATCATGTTCTCAGCCCCGACTTGTAGATTATCTATTGCGTAATACATAGAGTCTTGCACATTTCGGAGCTTTATACGATCTTCTATTTTAAAACTATATTTATCATTTATCAAAAACTGTGCACTTCGTGAACCGCTATTAACACAATTATCCTTTTGCAATTGATTAAAGAAAAACGATTCACGCACAACATTCGGATTAACTTCTTCTACGGGACAAATCGGATACATTAAATTGGAATTATACATATATACCTTTGATGGCTTTTTGGGAAATGTTTCTCCCACAGGATATAACATATTAACCAAACGTGCATCCGTCAAATATTTGATATAATTCATCACCGTTGCCCTCGATATTTCTATCTCTTTACTCAATTGACTCACATTAGGCGAACAAGGCGCACTTACAGCTAACAAATATAATAGTTTGCGAAGTTTCGGCAAATATCTCTGCTCTATTTGTTTAATATAAAGCACATCAACTTCCAATGTCATGTTCATCGTTTTCAGTAAGTTCTCCGAATAATTCCGTTTTTCTCGGAAAAACGGATAAAATCCATGATGCAAATAATCTTGGAAGTAATCTGCCGGCTCTATGCAAGAACAAATTTCGTTAGCTATTTCACGATGATTCTCTATGATTTCATTCAATTTGTAAACTGGGAAATTATTTCCAGTCATCAAATTCAAATACTCGCGAAATGAAAACCCTCGTAAATGATATGAGACAACTTTTCCTGCCAAATCTGGATTCTCTTCCTTCAAGCGCATAACAGACGAACCGGAAAAAACAATCCGCAACTGGGGATAATGTTCATAACAATATCTCAACTCTTTCGACCAATTCGGATATTTAAAGACTTGGTCTATCAACAGCACTTTGCCACCTTTTTGATAGAACTCAGCCGCAAAATCCAACAATGAACGCTCTGTAAAATAAAAATGATTCAAATTGACATACAAACACTCTTTATTCTCCGCACCATAATGTTCACGCGCATAATCCAGTAAGAACGTGGTTTTTCCTACCCCACGAGAGCCTTTAATGCCAACCAATCGGTCGTTCCAATTGATTTCATCCATTAATCCTCTGCGAAGCGAAGGTTGTAGATGTTCTACTAAATATTTATGTGTACGGAAAAATGATTCCACTTGTATGTATTTTTACTATTAAACGGAACAAAGATAAACATCTTCTTCAAAATTGCAAAGCCGAGTTTGCAATTTAACGTCTTTAGTCTATTATTTTCTATGAAAAACAAAAGAAGAATGTGTAAAACAGGCATAAACAATTCTTTTTACACATTCTTTTTCTAACTCGTAAATTTTATTTAACTCAAAATATATCCACTTAACGCTGCATCCAAACAGGTTCTGCATGATACACACGAGCAAACCGTTGCAAAAAATCTATTGTCTGTAATTTTGGCCCCGTATCTTTCTCGGCAAACAAATTACATTCTCCTTTATCATTTACTTTTAATGTACAATTTGTAGAGTTTTTCTTCATTGGCATTC
>CAZOKT010000031.1:0-5442 GCA_964580505.1 uncultured Parabacteroides sp.
TGTCCAATTTTTTGACACTCATTATTTAGGGTTCGTTTCATAGTTGTTTGAATAATAATATTCTATGCACTTTGGCATGACATTTGCTCATTTTTTAGGTAGAAAAATCAAATGAAAATGAAACATATAGTTCTAACAACAGTTTTTTCGGTTAGCTTGATGGCTTCGGCACAGACACAAAACAAAGTTTGGTCGCTCGACGACTGTATGCAGTATGCAGTAGAAAACAGTCCTTCGGTAAAAAAACAGATATATACGGCTAACACATACAAGGCTGAGCAAGATGCTGCGGTGGCATCATTCTTCCCATCAGTAAGTTTAGGTACAAGCATTACCTATAATTATGGTCGTTCTATAGACCCAGAAACAAATACATATAATAATGTATCCACCTTCGACAATTCGTATAGCACATCGTTGCAGATACCGCTTTTTACTGGTGGGCAATTGATAAACCAATGGCTGCAAGCCAAATCGAACCGCAAAATGGGATTGAACGATGTGCAAAAGGCAAAAGATGACTTAGCACTCCAGACTATGCAATTTTTCATGGATGCGGTATATTATTATGGAACCATCCGCATGGCAGAGGAGAAGCTTCGGGAGAGTGATGCTCTGCTCCTCCAGACCAAGCGCCAGGCAGAATTAGGGATAAAGAGCCAAGCCGACGTGGCAGAGTTTGAAGCACAACGGGCTACGGATGATTATACGCTTACGCACCAGCAAAATCTATATAATGCGGCGATGGTGCAACTCAAGGAGTCGATGAATTTCCCAGCTGACAGCGTGCTGGCTATTGATACCGTTGTGCCGAATTTGGTGCTGTTACCTGAAGTAGAGAATGTGGCTGAAATATTCGATTATGCCAGTGCAAATAACCCTACGGCATTGCAGGCTGATTATCAATGGAAGCAAACGAAATACCAATATCGTATCTCCAAAGGGGCATTATTGCCGACTATTTATTTCCAAGCTGGCGTATCGACGAATTATTTCAAGAGCTTGGACGGAGAATCGCAGGCTCTTCCGTTCAGTGAGCAGTTTTCAAATAACAGAGGCGAGTATTTAGGCTTTTCGCTCAGCTTCCCTTTGTTTGATGGATTGAGCCGTATTACAAATATGAGAACAGCCCGCAACAATATGCGGATTGCCGAGGAAACGAAAACGGAAGTGCTCCGCCAGTTGCGTACAGCTGTAGAGCAAGCTGTATTAGATCGCAGAGGATATGCCAAAGAGACCATCCAGATGCAGAAGAAAGTGGAATCGGATGCCATTGCTTACAAGGTGACGACCCGCAAGTATGAAGAGGGATTGATGAGTCCGATTGATGTGCGTACCAGCTCCGCTACGCTCCTGACATCTCGGGCAGACCTGCTCAATAAGAAGCTGATGTATATAATGAAATGCAAGTTAGTGGATTATTATAAAGGAAAACCGTTGTATTAATGGCTATCAAATGGCTGGACAGGGCTTTCTGATGTTCCGAAATGAATGTTCAGCTGCTGATTCGTATAAATAATAAAAATATAATCATGGATATTCAATTAGAAAAAAAGAAAGGCATTCAGAAGAAACATATTCCGTATATCATCGGTGGTGCAATGTTTCTGGTTATTGTAGCAAGTGTAGTATTCGGCGATCATGCTTCGACCTTGAAAGTGGAAGCACGCGGTTTGAGTATTGGAGAAGTGAAACAGGATTTGTTTAATGACTTCGTGCGTGTAGATGGGCAGGTGCAGCCAATCACGGTCGTACAACTTAGTCCGGAAGAGGGTGGCATCGTGCAGGAAAAAGTAGTGGAAGAGGGTGCACAGGTCAAAAAGGGCGATGTGATTGTCCGCCTCTCCAACTCGAACCTTGACCTCGAAATCCTGAATGCCGAGGCAGAATTGGCCGAGAAGCAGAATCTCCTTCGTAATACGCAGGTAACGATGGAACAGGACAAGCTGAGTAATGAAACGGAACGAGCGCAATATGCGATGGATATGTCTCGTGCCAAACGCAAATACGAACAATACAGGCAATTGTATGAAGAGAACCTCGTGGCTAAGGAAGAATATATCCAGTCCAAAGAGGATTATGACTTGGCACAGAAAAAATATGACTTGGTAGTCCAGCGGCTGGTACAGGACTCTTTATCAAGAGGTATTCAAATGGAGGAAATGGAGTTCAGTTTGGCAAATATGCGCAAGAATATCCAGTTAATCCATCAACGCAAAGAGAACCTGAATGTCCGTTCGAAGATTGACGGCGAGCTGGGGCTCTTGGATGTGGTGTTGGGACAGAACATCACGTCGGGACAGATGATCGGACAAGTGAACGACCTTTCCGATTATAAAATCGAGGCTATGATAGATGAGCATTACATTGACCGCGTGAAGCAGGGGTTGTCCGCTTCGTTCGACCGACAAGGACAACAATACACATTGACGGTACGCAAGGTCTATCCGGAGGTTCGAGACGGTAAGTTCCGTACAGATTTTATTTTCACAGGAGAGCGCCCTGATAATATTCGTACCGGTCAGACTTATTACATCAATTTAGAGTTGGGGCAACCGACCGAGAGCCTCATCATTCCTAAGGGAACCTTTTTTCAGAGTACAGGGGGCAACTGGGTATTCGTGCTCGACCCGGAAGGCAGGAAAGCGTATCGTCGGCAGATAAAGATTGGCCGTCAGAATCCGCAATACTACGAGATACTTGACGGGTTGCAACCGGGCGAAAAGGTAATTGTCTCCAGCTATGAGGCTTATAAGAATAACGAAGTGTTGATATTAGATTAAGTTCCATTTAAAAAATAAAATTATGTTGCAAAATATCCAATGGGCGATACGTTCTCTCAGTCAGAAAGGTCGCCACAATATGATGAAGATTGCGTCGCTGGCTATCGGACTGGCAGTAGGATTGGTGTTGATAGCTAAGGCGTGTTACGAACAGTCATTCGATACATTTTATCCGGATCGGGAGCGCATTTTCCGTATCTACGAGGCGGTTGCTCGGGATGAGGGGTTGGATTCATACCCACAGACTTCGGGAGGTATAGCTGTGCGTATGTGCGAAATGATGCCCGAGATCGAGCGTGCGACGCGCTTTACGTACGCCGGCAGTGGAACGTTTACGATGATGGAAAGCCGGAAGCGTTTGAGCGGAGTCTGGGCTTTGGCAGACAGTTGCTGGTTTGACGTCCTTTCACGCCCTATTCTGCAAGGAGATCCGAAAGAGGTTTTATCTCGTCCGGGATATGTGATGGTGTCTGATAAAATCGCCGAAAACATCGGGGGCGATGTGATTGGGAAGACGTTTACCTTCGACGGGAACGAAAAGGCTGTGATGACAATTGGCGGCGTCTTCGAAAGCATACCCGACAATGCCAGCTTCGGAGCGGACATTTTCATCTCCATGCCTTCTATTGGTCAGTTCATGTGGGACGGCTCTATGAATATGATCGGCAACGACCGTTACTTCAGCTTTGTGAAACTCTACCCCGGGGCGGACGTCGGTCGTCTGAAAGAACAACTTCCCCAGTTCATCAATACGTATCTGCCTGTAGAAGAAATAAGGAAAGCCGGCGTGGATTTTCAGTTTGATTTTCTGCCAATAACCGCCGAGCGTGAGAATGACGAGAGTATCCGGAGCATGATATATATGCTGTCTCTGGTAGCTTTCGCTCTTATCTTCGTAGCTGTAATGAACTACATACTTATTACCGTTTCTTCTGTCGTAGGACGTAGCAAGGAGGTGGCGGTACGCAAGTGTTATGGTGCATCCGAGGAGAATATTTATGGAATTCTTTTTGCAGAGGCGTTTGTGCATGTGGTAATTGCATTGTTTGTCGCTGTAATGTTGTTGTTCACGTTCCAAGACTTTCTCCCGCCTCTTATTGGCACGTCGATCGAGCAGTTACTGATGGGAAAGAGTATGCTGATTATATTGTGTGTGTGCGCAGGCGTGCTGCTGCTTACGGGTGTGCTGCCGGGCTCGCTCTATGCCCATATCCCGGTTGCGGTTGCGTTTCGGAACTATCGCGAATCGAAGCGGGTATGGAAACTTGCGCTGCTTTTCATCCAATTCACCGCAGCCATCTTCCTGGTTATCCTGCTCTTCGTGGTCAATCGGCAATATTATCGCATGACGAATGACGACCCGGGCTATTCCTACGACAACCTGGCTTATATTCCACTAAACATGGTAGCGGATACTGCGCAGCGGCGGATGATATTGGAGGAGCTAAAACGTTTGCCGGAGGTAGAGATGGTTTCGTTTGCGTATAATTTGCCTAAAGACGGCTCGTCCGGAGACAATGTGTTGCTGCCGGGCGAAGACAGAGAGTTGTTCAACTGTGCCGACCAGTATTACGTGGGCGACGGCTTCTTCGACCTGATGGAGATTCCCATTGTGGAGGGACGCGCATTCAATCCGGCGTTGGGGATAGACGAGGAAGTGATGGTCAGCAGCAAGTTCGTGGAGTATATGAAGCATACAGCGGGGTGGGAGGGCAGTCCCATCGGGAAGCAGATACGCGTCACATCGCATTACAACTACGTGAAAGCACAGACTATCTGTGGCGTGTATGCGGATTACCGTATCGGGAGCATTACCCTGCAAGATGAACGTCCTTCGGCGTTATTCTATTCTCCGCGCATAATAATGGGTAACATTTTGCTGAAGTACCACCAACTGACGCCGGAAGCGCTAAAGAAGACGGAAGAGCAACTGGCTCTCCTCTTGCCCGATAAAGAGATGCATGTCTACTCGTACCGCAACGATATGGTCAGTCTCTATGCAGACACATTGAGCTTCCGGAACGCCGTGCTCGCAGGCGGTCTGGTTATATTGCTCATCCTGCTCATCGGACTGGTAGGCTATACGACGGATGAGGTGAACCGACGGCGCAAGGAGATTGCCATCCGCCGTATCAACGGCGCGCTGATGAGCGACGTACAGTGTCTTTTCCTTCGCGATGTCGCCAAATTGCTTTTTCCTGCCACCGTACTGGGGATTTACTTGGCCTGGTATGTTTCGACAAGTTGGCAACAGCAATTCTCGGAGAAAGTTCCGCTTTCTTGGTATTTCTTCCTTGTGGGCGTGCTGTTGGTTACGGCCGTGATAGTTTGCGTATCCAGTTACAATGTGAACCGGATTGCCAATGAGAATCCCGCCAATAGTATTAAGGCAGAATAATCTTATAAGTTATAAAGGAGTCATGATACGGCAGCTTTTAAAATGGAAAGGGAGAGCTATCGCAGAGGTGCGAAAGGAGTTTTTCTGTTTCGGGAGAGCTGTCGCAGGAGTGCGAAACCAGCTCCTCTGTTCGGGAAGAGCTATCGCATGAGTACGAAAGCTGTTTCTTTGTTTCGGGCGAGCTGTCGCAGAAGTGCGAAACCTGTCTTTTCGCTTCGGATGCGCTTTCGTAGCTGTGCGAAGGCTTACATTCCGTTTCGG
>CAZOKT010000031.1:5542-16204 GCA_964580505.1 uncultured Parabacteroides sp.
CTTTTCGCTTCGGATGCGCTTTCGTAGCTGTGCGAAGGCTTACATTCCGTTTCGGACGAGCTGTCGCAGAAGTGCGAAAGGTGTATTTGGGTTTCGGGCGAGCTATCGCAAGCGTGCGATAGCTGTTTTTCTCGTTCAGGAAATGGCTTCGTACTTGTACGGAAAGACAAATTCCTTTCCGTTTTACGGAGAATGCAGGCTATTCTTACTCATTACGTAGAAACTTTAAATTGGAAAAACAATGAACATACTACTGAATTTCAAAAGTTACCTTAATTTTTTAAGTCGAAACAAGACTTATACGGTCGTAGAAGTGTTCGGACTGTCTGTATCGCTCATGTTTGTTCTGTTGATAGCTGTCTATACCTCGCAAGAGCTGTCCACAGATAATTTTCAAGAGAAAAAAGAGCGTATATACTTCGTGGGCAACGAGGATACACCTTGTTTGGGTGCGGCTATTCCGTATATGATAAAGGAGCGCTATCCGGAAGTGGAGAAGGTTTGTCCGATGGTTGTTGGCGAGGGTTCCCGTATAGTGTTGGAGTATGACGGAAAAATGATAAACGCCAGCGTAAGCTTTGCGGACAGTACCTTTTTTGATATTTTCTCGTTTCGCCTTTTGCAGGGAGATTCCCAAAATGCGCTGGTATCGACGTCGAGCGCTGTGCTTTCGGAATCGTTCGCCCGCAAGATGTTTGGAACGGAGGATGTAGTGGGTCGGAGTTTCTCCATAGACACGTTGCGCTTTACGGTAAGCGGTGTGGTGGAAGACCTGAAGCATTCGGCAATACCCGAAAGTGATGTGCTGCTCACATGGAGGGTGGTGAAGGAGTTTAATCCCTCTCTCGCGCCCGACCAATTAGGGAATGCAGGCTCCACAGTGTGTGCCGTGCTTGTCCGTGAGGGGGCGAATTTCAAAGAACGTGCAGCGGATATGTGCGAATGGTTCAAAACATTCTTTTGGATTTATGAGCGGGGCATCTGGAAAGAGGTGCGCATGGAAACGATGGCTGATTATTATTTCTCCGGTTGGGCGGAGAACTGGCCGTTGCATACCGGAGACAGACGTTTTGTAATGGTGCTGATGTCGGTAGGCATTCTGATTCTCCTTTTTGCCGTGTTGAACTACATCAATCTGACTGTCGCGCAAGCCGGATTCCGTGCGAAGGAGATGGCAACGAGGCGATTGCTCGGCTCTACGCGTTCGGAGCTGTTCTGGCGCCTGATGTTCGAGTCCGTACTGATGTGTTTGATTGCCCTGATGGTGGCGGTATGGCTGGTCTTCGTGGCGGAAGGGTTTGCCAACGATTTACTGCAAGCGAAACTGGATCTGAACGTTCTTTTCTCTCCGACCTGGATTGGGGCTATCCTGGTGTTTGTGTTTGTCGTGGGAGGCATAGCCGGCTGGCTGCCGGCGACGGTTATTTCCAACGCAAAACCCATTGAGGTAGTACGGGGTACGTTGCGCGTAAAAACAAAAATGACCTACAGCAAAGTGTTCATCACGTTTCAGAACTTCATTACCATCGTCATGTTATCTTGCTCTTTAGTGATGATATTCCAAATCCTCCACATGTTACGCGCTCCCATCGGGTACAACACGAAAAACTTATACGTGATATCGACGGGGATGATGGGAACTTCCCTACAGCAAGCCTTTCGCAACGAGTTGTTGTCTCTCGGCGGCGTAACCCAGGTAGGGCGTACGCAGGGATTACCGTTATTTGGCAGCAACAACGCGAGCACGACCTTCAACGACGGCGGTATCAAGCGCAACATTTCTTTCCAGGAATACCCGATGGACGAAGCGGCTTTTGAAATGTTGGGACTTCGCATCATTCGCGACAATCATCTTGCCAATCCGTACTGGTATTTGAACGAAGAAGCCATGCGCCAAATGAATCTCCCGCAAGACGCGCCTACTTTCTCTGTCGGCGACGGGGAGCCGATGAGCATAGCCGGAGTAGTCTCCGATTTTCGCGAAGGCAACATCACCGACAGAGTATCTGCCGTAAGGCTTCGATTCCTTAAATCCGACGAGCCGGCTTGGATTTTCTTAGTTGGACTGCAAGGAGATGTATATGAGACAATCAATCAAATAGAGGAAATATACCGCCATCTCACCGGCGGATTGGAGCTTCAAGGTTTGTTCTATGACCAGACCTTGCGGGAGAGCTTCCAATCTCAGATACGCCTGGCCAAGATTGTAGGCGTATTTACGGCGGTGGCGATTCTCATCTCCCTGTTGGGTTTGCTGGCGATGTCGACCTATTTCATCCAGCAACGCTCGCTGGAGGTAGCCGTGCGGAAGGTGTTCGGCTCCGATAACCGGCAGATTCTTGTCCAATTGGTACGCACATTCCTCATGTATGTAGTGGTGGCGTTTGTGTTCGCAGTGCCTGTTTCCTACTTCGTGATGAGCCGCTGGCTTACCGACTACAGTTACCGAATCTCGCTGAACCCGTTGATATTCATCGCAGCCGGAGTCTTCTGTCTGCTCATCTCCTTCCTTACTGTCTTTTATCAGAGCTGGCGTGCCGCCAATGCCAATCCGATAGAAAGTTTCAGGAATAAAGGGTAAAGGAATCGCAAGGGATAACGGCGTACATTAATTACCCGTTATCCATTGTAAATTGTCAATTTCTCCGTAAGTTTGCGCTTCCAACAGAAAAGAAAGAATAGGTGGAATTTACAATAGATACGGACAATCTGATATTCCAAGAGGCGTCGCAGCTGATTGCTTTCACGCGGCAGTCACTATTCCTGACGGGGAAAGCGGGCACAGGTAAATCGACGTTCCTGAAATATGTTTGCGCCCATACGAAAAAGAAGCACGTAGTGTTGGCGCCTACAGGAATAGCCGCAATCAACGCCGGCGGAGTAACGCTCCATTCTTTCTTCAAATTGCCCTTCCGCCCGATTCTTCCGGATGATCCGGATTTAAGTCTGCGAAACGGACGCATCTTCGAATTTTTTAAGTACAGCAAACAGCAGAAGAAGATACTGAAGGAGGTGGAACTGATAATCATTGATGAAATCTCGATGGTGAGAGCGGATATAATAGATTGCGTCGATAGGATCCTGCGGGTTTACTCGGGGAATATGCGTTTACCTTTTGGCGGGAAGCAAATGCTTTTCGTGGGAGACGTGTTCCAATTGGAACCGGTAGTCCCGTCCGACCAGCGGAGCATTCTAAGTCGTTTTTATCCGAATGCGTTCTTTTTCTCGGCACGGGTCTTTCAGGAGATACATCTCGTTTCATTAGAAATGCAGAAGGTGTACAGGCAAAACGATCCGGTTTTTATTCAGATATTGGATAAAATACGCAGCAACACTGCCGGCCATCCGGATTTGATGGTGTTGAATCGTCGTTATATCCCTCGGTTCGAACCGCCGAACGAGGAGATGTACGTTACTTTGGCAACCCGGCGCGACCAAGTGGATTTTATCAATGAGAAAAAGTTGGCGGAGCTGCCGGATGAGGAGTTTATATCGCGCGGCAAGATTACCGGAGATTTTCCTGAGTCGTCGCTCCCCACTCAGCTCAATCTTTCAATAAAAAAGCATGCGCAGATTATCTTTGTTGAGAATGACCGGGACCGGCGTTGGGTGAACGGTACGATCGGCGTGATTTCCGGGATTGACGAGCAAGGGCATGTTTATGTTTTATTGGAGAACGGAAGCGAATATTTGGTTGAGCCTTCATCGTGGCGTAACTACCGTTATAGATATAATGAAAAAGAAAAGAAAATAGAAGAGGAAATCATCGGAACTTTTGAACAACTTCCTATTCGCTTGGCATGGGCGATTACTATCCATAAGAGTCAAGGACTTACATTTAGTCGTGTAGTGGTAGATCTAACCGGTGGCGCTTTTGCAAGCGGACAAACTTATGTTGCGTTGAGCCGTTGTACTTCGTTGGAAGGATTGGTATTGCGTTCTCGTGTTGCTTCGACTGATATTTTCGTGCGGCGCGAGATTCTTGATTTCAGTAAGCAGTTCAACGATCGCAGTTTGGTGAAGAAACTTCTCCGGGAGAGTGAAGCCGAAAAGCTTTACGTACAAGCCGCAAAGAGTTTTGACAAGTTGGATATGCCTACAGCTGTCCAATGTTTTGCTTCAGCCATCAAGATTTGCAATGAATTGGAAAAGCCCGAAGTGCAGCGTCTTGTACGCATAAAATTAAGTCGCTTCCTTATACAGAAGGAAACGATTAAGACGTTGCAAGAGGAGTTACATGCAATGCGCGAGAATCTGAAAGGTTTCGCCCATGAATATTATTTGATGGGAAATGAATGTATCACAAAGGCTCATGATGCTCAAGCAGCATTGCGTTGCTTTGAGAAAGCATTGAAGTTAAACCCGCATTATGTGGATGCTTGGGTGCGCAAAGGGGTTACGTTATTCGACCTTAACGAATATTATGAAGCGCAACGCTGTTTTAATAGGGCGTTGGAACTTAATCCGCAATCCTTCAAGGCTCGCTATAACCGTGGAAAAGCTTATTATAAGCAGAAATATTATGAAGAGGCCTTGTCTGACTTTATTAAAGCGTCCCATCTTAAACCGGAGCATATCGTTACGCACGAGTACCTTGCTGATTTGTTTCGGTTATCCGGCGATGAAGATATGGCAGAACGTCATAAAGAAGAGGCGGAACGTCTCCGTTTCAAGCGTAAATCGAAGTGAAACGAAGTTACTTTCCGAGAGAGGAAGAAAGAGGAGTTTTAACCAGATAACATAAATATCCCAACTTGTAGAATGCGAACAGATACAAGGAAGGGTGTTTGCTTTTCAGATTCATTGTAATATATGGCTCAGTAGCCTTGAAGAGCAGAGCAATGATATTATTCAATTTTCATTTCTCTAATTTACGAAACCAACAAAGGAGCCGGATACGCAAAGCCAGATTACCGGTTTGGGGCAAAAGGTTTTGGATAGCCTTTCTGATCTTGCGCAAATAAGACTCGGCATCATCTATGGTTCTATGATAGACGGGATTATCAATATGCAGAAGTTTGATACCTGCTTCTTCTAATTGTAAGCCGAAGAAAGCATCTTCATAGCCAAAATGCATCTGTTCATTAAAACATACTTTTTGAAATACGGACTTATCTGCCAAAAAGCACATGCTGATAAACCGGTCATAAGGCCGGATATTCCTCCTATGTACAGGCATTTCCTCTATCCGAATCCCATAATAATAACGGAGGGCGCAAGCAGGATTATCCGTTCGTTCATAAACAAATCCTCCACAAATCACGCTGTTGGGCATACGTGCCTCTAAATAATCTGCTAAAAAGTGCGCGTGAGTAGGATAAGTATCGGCATCCATCAGTAGAAAATAATCGTGTGTGGCCTTTTCAACCAATAAATTCCGAATGCGGGCAGGACCTACATTTTGTTTTAGTTGTAGGTAAGAACAATGAGAAATATATTCAATTTGCTGATTTTTTTTGTTTTACTTCCGGTTGGGTTGATGCATCTCCTGCACTAAAGGTAAGCATATCTGGTTATATGTGGGTATTAGAATGGAAATCATTTATAACTGTATTGAAAATGGTTTTAAACTGTATTGCCTGTTCTTTACGGGAGTATTTTTTAGACTTCAGGGAGAATAGAAACCTCGGTATAGCCCTGTTTTTCCCAGATGGCAAAATGCTCTTGCAAGAATAGTTCGACCTGCTCTATTGAACTTGCTGCTAATCCCGCATTAGTCTCTTTCAGTGTCTTTTCCAGAACGCTTTCATCATTACGCACACAAAGAATAGGTTTTCCAACGGCTAAAGCTTCGAATAGTTTGGTAGTCATAATGCCTTTGGGGCCTGTTACAGATGATTTATTGGTCAGTAATAACAAAACAGAGCTGCATCATACATAATGTCTCCTACATGGTAGATACCTTTACGGATATTTTCCAATGTTAAATTATGGACGGCTGTCTGAGTCGGGCAACATAAAATGTCGGAAATATGATCTGTTAGTATTCGATTCTGTTCTTCCGACATCATCTTGTTGAAACTACGCAATCCGGCTTCTACATGTACAACCGGAATGTGTAATTTACTTGCAGCCAAAGCTCCGGCTAATGTGGTGTCGGTGTCTCCATAGACTACAACATAATCCGAGTGATTCTTTAATAGAATTTGTTCGATTTCAATCAACATTTTTCCTGTCATAACCCCATGCGAAGCATTGCCGCAATGGAGTTGCCATGTGGGTTTAGGTATTCCCATCTCCGAAAAAAAGATATGACTCATATTCTCATCGTAGTGCTGCCCTGTGTGAATCAGTTGTTCTTGAATTTGTTCTTTTTTTATTCTATTTTGTTCTGTTATAGCCCGACTTAGCATGGCAGCTTTAATGAATTGAGATCGTGCTCCTACAATTGTTATGATTTTCTTCATGAAATCAATTCATTTAAAAGATGGGTATATAATTGTTTGTGATACCCTGTAGTTGCAAAAGACGTGTTATGCCATAAGAGGGTAACTTCACCTCCATATTGGTAAACTTGTCTCAACAATAATAGAGAGTAAGATAAAGCCTCATCATAATCTAATCCCATATATTGGGATTCGCTTAATGTGCAGTCCATTATAGTTAGTGGATGTAAAAGCAAAGGAGTAAGTTGCCGCGTGATGGGATTAATCCATTGGACAGGTCGGCATGTTCCTAAACGAAAACCACTAACATCTGCATAACCCATTGTGAAATCTTCTGTGATTCCGGCTCTAATTAGTCTATCAAAATCTTCCGGCTCTCGTGAACGTAGATAATGATTTCGGTTTTTGGTGATATTCTCTAAGTTCCACACATGGTCTAATATCTCTTTTTCAATAAGCATTAATGACGGTTGTTCTCCGGCTTCATAACTGCTATGTAATCCAAATTGTACTTCTTTGGACTTTAATAGTGTAAGTAACTGTTTGATACTGTTTTGTCGGATAGAATAATAAGGCTTGTCATGTTTGTTCTTTCCTCCGGCTTTTAGAAAAAAAACAGTATCGCATTTATGTTTGTGGATATCTTTAATTCGCTGGTTCTGCTCCAATATCCACGGGAAGGTATAATAAGGATCGTTTTCAAGTGGGCCATGATACCAATGCCATGCTTTCTGGAAGCCATTTCCTTTTAAGGATTCTCGAATTAGACTTCGGATATTTCGGCAAAAAAAGGGGGCATCCACGTCATGTGTTAGCCAAATTTTTCTAAATTGAGGTTGAGGTTCCGTTATTTTCACATCGGCTTTCCGTAACCAATTTCTTAAAAGCTTGCCATATTCTTCTATAATTGGGCGATGGATAAATCCAGCTTTAACTGGAAATGATTCTTTTCCGGGAAAACGCCCATGTATATCTCTAATATTCCTTCTTTGTATTTCTTCGTAACGTGTTAATAGAAAATAACTGCTGGCAATAATATCTGCATAGACAACTAATGTGTCTTCTTGCCATTCTAATCTGGGCGTACCGAATAAAAAGGGTATTTTTTCAATTTCCATTAGCGGCAATTTTGGCAAAGATTCTGATGTTCCGTAAATGTCGGGGTCAAAAAAACGCGAAGGGACAATAACCACTCTATATTTGTGAAATAAATTGGGATTCGAAGTGTAACCTATCAGATTGCTATAAGCCCCTGCTCGTTTAACTCCTAATAAGAACTTGAGTATATAGTTAATAATCAAATCCATGCTATCTTTACTCTTTAAAGAAATCTGTCTAATATTCTTTTTGCTTTGATGCAAGCTTTATGATATAAACTTAGATTCCCTTTATTTATTGCAAAATAGGGGATTTGTTTTGCACCAAATTCTCGAAAAAAGCGTTCCACACCAGGGAGCATCGAACCTTCAAAGTCAAAACGTTCAGTATATGATGCAATTTCTTGAATAGCTTTCCACATCACTAAACCATGTGCTCCAGAAATGCGTAATTCCGGATTTGCACCTCCTGCTATGTAATAAGTTGATGAAGATTGCCAGACGATAAAAACGGCGGCATGGAGCCTACCTTCAGGATCATAACCTCCCCAAATATCGCCTTGTTTGCGTTGGCGGGAAACTGCTATTAATTGCTTTAGTTCAGTATGGCGCGGCACAGACTTCCCTTGTCGTTTAAATGATAATGCCTGTATTTTCAAAAAATCGTTTGCTGGAATGCTACGTTTGACGGTTATGTGGTATTTTATTTCAGCTTTTTGGATATTTCTCCGAATATTAGCGCTCATACTTTCCCATAAAAGTTGTGTATTATGGATGTTTTCTAAAATGTAAGTATAGCGGGTTGTTTGCTCATAGCCTTCCCAATAGAAGGGAAGCCAATCGGTAATCTCGTAGGAGAAATTTTGCTGGAAGTGTGTGTATTTCCTTAATTCATTAACAAAGAGTTGAAGAATAGATTGTCGGTATCCTAACCGGTGTGTATATTTCATGTCTTCCGGTTCGGGAGAAATCCATGGTCCCATTGTTTGGGTATAAATTGGCATAGAAATGATACCTTGTCGAGGTATGTATATGGGCATGGAGGCTTTTATTTCTCCGTTTTTATGAAAAGCAAGCAATATATCCCAATTGTTATCTCCACAGACAATATCTAACCACCAATCTCGCGAGAATATGGGAATAGATTCTTCTTTTTGGCACAGTTGGCGATATTTCTCTTTGGACTCGAACATATTCTGATGTTAAAAACATAATCCTTTATTTTTGTAGTAAAGGTAAGGAAAGTCTTTTCCAACGTTAGTTGAGAACTAAACAAGAGCTGAAAAAGACTTTCTTATGTCGATACGAATTCATTTTCTGATGTTATTTGTCTTTTAAAGCGGCAAAAATTAGTTGTGACAATTCTTCTGCTAAATCAGGATTATCGGTAATACATTGTTTAGCAGCATCACGTCCCTGACCTAATTTCGTGTCATTATAACTATACCATGAACCGCTTTTCTTAATGATGTTCAGTTCAGTACCCAAATCGATGATCTCTCCTGAATGAGAAATACCTTCACCGAACATAATATCGAATTCAGCCTTACGAAATGGAGGAGCTACTTTGTTCTTTACGACCTTTACACGGACTTGATTTCCTCTCACTTCATCACCATCCTTCAATTGCCCGATACGACGAATATCCAAGCGGACAGAAGCGTAAAATTTTAAGGCATTACCTCCGGTGGTTGTTTCCGGATTGCCGAACATCACGCCAATCTTATCACGTAATTGATTGATAAAGATACATGTTGTATTGGTTTTGTTGATAGCAGCCGTTAGTTTACGTAAAGCTTGAGACATCAAACGAGCTTGTAACCCCATCTTATTATCACCCATGTCTCCTTCTAATTCAGCCTTCGGTGTTAATGCTGCAACGGAGTCAATGACAATAATGTCTACTGCGGATGAGCGAATTAATTGCTCTGCAATCTCTAAAGCTTGCTCACCACTATCTGGTTGAGAAATCCACAGATTTTCTACATCGACGCCTAATTTTTCTGCATAAAAGCGATCAAAAGCGTGTTCCGCGTCGATAAAAGCTGCAATCCCACCTTGCTTTTGTGCCTCTGCAATCGCATGAATTGCCAATGTTGTCTTTCCTGAAGATTCAGGGCCGTAGATTTCGACAATGCGTCCTTTGGGATAACCGCCTACGCCCAAAGCCGCATCAAGGGCAATGGAACCTGTTGGAATGACCTCAATGTTCTCGATAGATTCATCACCCAACTTCATGATGGAACCTTTTCCATAGTTTTTTTCAATCTTTTCCATCGCTGCGCGTAACGCTTTCAGCTTATCTGCGTTCACAACTGGTTTTGTTCCTTCTGCTTTTTCTTCGAATAAGTTTTCTTCTTTTGCCATTATTTATTCAGTATTTGGTTCGCGTGATCTTTTGTTTTTACCTCTTTCGGACCGATAATGCGTTCTATAACGCCATTCTCGTTGATAATAAATGTAGTTCGAAGTGTTCCCATATAACTTCTTCCGTACATTTTCTTTTCAGCCCATACTCCGAATTGTTGCTGCAATACTGTTTCTGTATCTGCTATTAAGCTAAACGGAAGATTCTGTTTTGTAATAAATCCTTGATGCGATTTTGCACTATCCTTGCTTACGCCGATTACTTCGAATCCGGCTGCTTTCAGTTTCTCATATCCATCGCGCAAACTACAAGCCTCAGCCGTACAGCCTGAAGTATTATCTTTCGGATAAAAATATAAAGCCAATTTTTTCCCAGCAAAATCACTTAACTTTATTTCATTGCCATTCTGGTCAGTTCCCAATATTTCAGGAGCTTTATCTCCAATTTGTAATGCCATATTTATTTCTAATAAATGTTGGACAAAACTACGAAGAATAATGATACAAACCAAACTTCTGTACAAATTAGCTCCACTGCAACGTGAGTTCGATATAAGAAAGCCGATTACGGCAGGAGAACGGTTCTCTGTTCATACCCTCGATGGAAATGCCAATTCCGGATGCTTTCATATGGCTCTTTAGACAGCCTCTTTCTGCTTTTTATCGCATTCATTCTCTTCATAGTGCATGAACTTCTAACTTCGTGGACTTTGAACTTCTAACTTCGTGGACTTTGAAGTTCTAACTTCGCGGACTTTGAACTTCTAACTTCATGAACTTTGAACTTACCGCTTCATGCACGCTGAAATTTT
>CAZOKT010000032.1:0-16084 GCA_964580505.1 uncultured Parabacteroides sp.
TTCATGGACTCTGAACTTACCGCTTCATGCACCCTGAAATTTTAGGCTTGTTCCTTGCAAAAATCATTCGCCATACAATATTGCTTTTATGGCTATGTCCCTATCTCTCGGAGAAATAATTTATATCTTATTCGAACTCACGTTATCTTACGATGCGTGTAAATTCCGGTTTTGCATCCGTTTCTTTGCCGACAGTGACATATATGGTAGCGGTTCCTTCGTCATTGGCATTTTTCACCGTATAGCAGTAATCGGTACCATCCGCAGTACTGCGTTTGCCGACTGTTAATGGCGTACCGAGCGGAAAACGGTAGTCGCCGCAGGCCGCTTCAAAAATAGCTTTTTCCTCATCTGTTACCGACTGCTGTTCCGAGTAATCGGGCAATGCCTCCAAATCTCCCTCCAGGTAGCCATTTTCTATCAAGAAGTGATTTATCTCTTTGGAAATAGCTGCCATGCGTGCAGTTCTTACTCCGTAGCCATTGGCTATTTCGGCTTTCGGCAAAGCTTTTTTCAAGTCTTTTATAGAAGTCTCAAGTCCACCACTTCCGAAAGTACAGAATGGGACGACCTTTTTCCCGGAAAAGTCATATTCCTTGAGCAGACCGGCCACCGGAAGGGCATAGGTGCCAAACCAGATGGGATAGCCTAGGAAGATTACATCGTAATCATCGGGATTGACCTTCAGTGGCATCAATGCAGGAGTGACACCACTTTCGCGCTCCTGCCTGCTGCGCTCTATGGTCTGGTCGTAAGTGCCGTCGTAGGGAATCTCCACCGTAATGCTGTCGATGTCTGCTCCCAGCTCTTTCTGTAATTCTTCTGCTACTGCTTTTGTAGAGCCTGTCTGAGAGTAATAGAGTACAAGGTACTTTGGAGTCGCGTTTTCTTGCTTGTCTGGCTGATTTTTTGCGCCACAAGCTACCAAGACGGCCATAGCCATCAATGCCAATACAATCTTTTTGTAACTTTTCATTGTTTCTTTTGTTTTTAATTTATTGATAAAAAATAGTGCCTTTTCCTATTAACATGACTTTGAGATTCAGTTTGTCAATGACAAAAGTAATAAAAAACTGTGCACAGAGCTTGCCAATATGCGATTTTTATCCTGTAGACACAATTTTATCTATAACGATGAAACAAAGATATGTAGAGTCATTATATTCTTAAATATCATATCTACTAATTTAGATTTCATCCATTTATCGAATAAATTCAAAACAGTTTCTAAGGCTTAAACGTTGGCATTACGGTCGCGATGGATAGGAATGTTTGCGTCACCTATCGAGATTTTCACTTGTTATTTACCCCTTCTATTTTCTTTAAGATGTAAACAGCAAACGTATTAGCCTCAAGTTCTGTCTGCAACGATTGACCACTTGCCTGCAACGTGCTTTCTTGTGGCACGATGACGGCGGGCTGTTCGATGGTGTTGTCCTTGTCCAAGTCTGCCGAAGACAGCTTGATGCAACGGCCCGCAGCGAGCGACTCATTCTTCTTCATGCCTTCGAACTTCATGTTCAGCGTCTGCGTCTGGTCCGAAGTATTGGCCACCTTCACGATGATTTCGTTGGTCTGCCGGTCGTAGACGGCGCTTGCAAACAGTCCGTTCTGCCCTTCCGCACCCGTCACCGGCTGCTTGTTCATGGTGAGGGACAGGACGTTGGTGCCTTTATACAGTGCGTACAACTGCTGTACATAGTAGCTGACCGTGCGCACCGAATGGAGATTGTCAAACCAGATCAGGTCCGGACGCCATTGCCATCCCTCGACATGAGCAAACAGAGGAGCGTAGGTGGCCATATGCACGATGTCGGCGTTGCGCTCCAGCCCCGTCATGAAAGCGGCTTCCAGCAATGAAGCATGGAAATGGTTCCATTTCTTACCTTTGCCGTGGCATGCATATTCGCCTGCAAACACTTTCGGTCCTTTGCGATCATAGTTGTCATAGCGTGCCCCTTGGCTTAGGAACCAGGCTTCGGGACGGTAGAAGTGCTCATCCACCAAGTCGACTTTGATGCGTTTCATTTCGGGCCAGAGATAATCGAAGTCTTCTCCTTCAGAGTTCGGGCCGGAGCTGCCGACAATTTGGATGTCGGGATAAGTTTCGCGGATGGCTTTTACAAAAGGTTCCAGGCGTTCGGTATATTCTTTTCCCCATTGTTCGTTTCCGATGCCGATGAATTTCAGGTTAAATGAAGCCGGGTGTCCCATGTCTGCCCGCAGTTTACCCCACTCAGTGGAAGTGTCGCCATTAGCAAACTCTATCAGGTCTAATGCATCTTGGATGTAACTTTCCAGTTCGTTCACGGGCACGTGGGCACTGGCATCCGTGTTCTGATACTGGCAAGCTAGGCCACAATTTAGTATTGGCAGCGGTTCGGCACCAATTTCTTCCGACAGGACAAAATATTCATAGAACCCCAGTCCGTAACTTTGATAATAGTCGGGGTAAAAACGGTAAGGGAAAGCATATTGCCAACGGTTCATGTTAAGAGGGCGGTTTTCTACTGGTCCCACCGATTTCTTCCAGTCGTAACGTGTCTCCAAGTTGGTGCCTTCCACGATACATCCACCGGGGAAACGGAACACGCCCGGCTTCAAATCTGCCAATGCCTGCACGAGATCCTTGCGTAGACCGTTTTCATGCTTGTTCCATGTGTCGATCGGGAAGAGGGAGACATGTTCCAAATCGACAGTCTCTTGGGAAGTGAGGAAGATGCGGAGTGTGGATTTCGGTTGGGTGGCCGAAGCCTTGAGCACCACTTGGTATTTTTTCCACTCCTTCGAGTCGATGGTCAGTTCCTGACTGGCAAAAGCCTGCCGTTCTTCCATCGACTTGGTGTCTACCAGTTCGACCCGAATCTTGCCGGCAGTTCCTCCATTAGGAATGCGTGCCCATACCGAGAAGCGGTATTCTGCTCCCTCGTGGATACCGATGCCAAAGTAACCCTTGTTGTCGAGTCCGGTATGCATGTGCGGATGATCTGCTTTGCTCAAACGCACATAGTGCGGATTACGCTCGAAAGGACCGTCGTCCTTCAATTCGACATTGCCGAACGTGTCCCATCCCATAAAGGCTTGAGGGAACTCAAAGGAACGGTTTTTCACTAATTCTGCATAAAGTCCTCCATCGGCAGCATAGTTAATATCCTCGAAGAAGAGACCATACATGGTTGGTTGAATCTCTGCGCCCAATTTCTTGGTCTGAATAACAAACTCATTGGTCTGTGCCTGAAGCGTCATGCCTGTTGCTAATGCCAGTATAGCCAATAGCTCTTTACTTTTAATCATACAAATGAATTATTATGTTAGAAGTGGTTAAAACATTAAGAAATAAGGTCATAGTTTGTTTAATCTATCGAAGTGATTTAAACTTATGTTAGAATCTTAAAACCGTATTAAAAAGCGAAAGCACAACGTACAAATAGAATTGTTCATTATATTGGTAACCAAGTTCATTCATAAAGAAAACCCTATGCACGCTGTGCTCAGCAAAGATACGATAATCGTTACCAGATGGATTTGAGTGTATATACCTCAAGATTTTTTACTTCAATATTAGTTCCCCATACACGGAAACCGTCGTGATTTCCCTCACTGGCTCTACGTTCCATCGAATAGGAATATGCTCCGTCATCAACAAAAGCTTCCACTAAGGTCTTATCAATAATCATATCGACGGAAATTTCCATACTGGTCATATCGTCAGGCGAATAGAATACGCCATTCACTAAATTGCTATTCAAGTCGTAATCTAATAGATTCTGTCCGTCAAGACTGATACCTGCGCTGGTTGTGTGCGAAAGTTTCAAGGTCGCTTTAATGCGCAGTGTGGCATTCTCGTTATAAGGTTGCAATATCTCGGTTGCCTTATCCGCAGACAAGCCAGTCCCTTTGTAAACATTGGTTTGCAATTGGTCGAACTCTTTTATCGGTGTACTGAAAAGCCGGATACCTTCGGGGGTAGTCTTCAGTGAGAGCGAAGTAGGTATCAGCATACAACCATCGAATGCCATTCCCGGATGACTGATTCTGCCCCAACCGATTTGAATCCTCCTGCCGTCGCTTTCCGGAATATTCGTATAGGTCTGAGCGGCATATATGGAGCCAGTTGTATAATAATACTTTCCAGCTTCGGGGGTGAAGGTTTTGCCGTCAAACGAACCAAGCATATAAGTACCCGACGCGCCATACATGACCCATTTCGTATTATCCGGGTTTCCGTCTATCGGAAGCTCAAACAATTCGGGACATTCCCAAAAGCCGGTAACATGGCTCTCGAATGTCCAATCTTTCAGATTATCTGAATTGTAGATGGAATGCCCATCACGTTCGTGCAATACCATGACCCATTTGCCGATTGGCTCGTACCAGAATACTTTCGGGTCGCGGGTATCCGTACTGTTCCACTTGGCTTTGGAGTCAATTACCGGATTACCTTCATATTTAGTCCATGTTCTTCCTTTGTCTAAGCTATAAGCAATACATTGTACCTGCTTATCTGTGCCGGCTGCGGTATAGATAGCTACCATAGGAGGAACGCCATCTTTGCCGAAGCCAGACGTATTCTTATAGTCAATTATGGCAGAGCCAGAGAACATCGTGCCATACTCATCCGGGAACAGAGCCTCAGGCAGTTCTTCCCAATGGATTAGATCGCGACTCACGGCATGCCCCCAATGCATATTTTCCCACTCGCGTTCATACGGATTATGCTGGTAGAACAGATGATATTCGCCATCATAGAAGAGCAATCCGTTCGGATCATTGTTCCATCCGCGCCGTTGTGTGTAATGTACCTGCGGGCGGTTGCTTTCGTGGTATAGGCTGTCTTGCCCCGCTATTTCGTCTGCTTGGTAAATCTTATTCAAACCGGTTTGATTGCCCGGATAGGAAATCGTAAGCTCTTGTCCTTTATAAGCAGAAACATCGCAGAATACCCAATAATCCGGATTAGCAGATGCCAGACGGATTTGGAACGAGTAATCTTTCTTTCCGTCAGCTTGCAGAGTCATCAGAGCCCTCTCTACCTGATGCGATACGGGTAGGTTCAAGTACTGTTTGGTAATTTTCATTTTGATTTCCTCTGCTTGCAAAGTGAAGCAAGAAACGACCAGCAAAGTGCCAGCTAAGGTTAGCTTCTTTGTAAGTTTCATACGCTTTAGTTGTTTGTTGGTTTGTACACAAATTTCTAATGCCTATCTTTTAGAAATGATCTGCCTATGTATTTGGATTTAGATAGGCAGATCATGAAGACCAGATAGGTAGTTTTTTTGTCTGATGTTATTTTCCTTCTTTGATAAGGACGGGAATCATTGTTACCAGATAGGCTACACCAATTGCCAAGATAATAATGGCTCCCACTTGGGTCTGCATCTGATCGGAGATAATGCCCATCAAAAGCGGGAATATCGTACCACCAAAGAGCCCCATGATCATTAATCCCGATACCTCATTCTTCCGTTCCGGCAAATGAAGCAAGGCACGGGAAAGAAGAATAGAAAAGATATTGGAATTGCCTAATCCTATCAGAGCTACACAAACGTAGTGCGCCATAAGCGATTCAAAACCGAATAGCCCGACGATGGCAAGTACCATCAACAATACACTAACCATAAATACATGCTTTGTAGGGAAATAAGCCAGCAGAAAGGCTCCGCTAAAGCACCCGATGGTACGGAAAAGGAAATAGACGCTTGTCGCTAATCCGGCTCCTTCCAACGACATATCAAGCCGTTCCATAAGTAGTTTGGGTGCAGTCAGGTTAATACCTACATCAATTCCTACGTGGCAGATAATTCCTAAAAAAGAGAGAAGGACTACTTTGTCGGCCAATAATGCGAAACATTCGCTAAATGTCGAACTCTTCTCTGCGCCGCTTGCCGCTTCTTCAATCTTTGTCATCGATAAACAAAGGAAAGCGATAATGGCAATGATAAGGAAGATAAGAAAGAGCAGTTTCCAATTCCCGAAAGTTACGGCAGCCCAGCCGGCGATAATCGGGGCAAGAAACGAAGCTATGGCCTTGACGAATTGTCCTAACGTTAGCGAACTTGCCAGACGCTCTCCGCTGACGATGTTGGATAGCAATGGGTTCAATGATACCTGCATGAGTGTATTTCCAATTCCTAAAAAGGAAAAAGAAAGCATCATCATCGGGAAGGAGTAGCTGATTAATGGGAGTAATAAGGCAATAAAGGTTACAGCTAAACTGAGTAACACGGTTTTTCGTTGTCCAATACGGTTCATCATCATGCCGGTAGGAACCGAAAAAACAAGGAACCAGAAGAAGACCATCGAAGGCAAAAGGTTCGCCAATGTGTCTGAAAGTCGGAAATCGGCCTTAACGTAGTTGGTTGCAATGCCGACCAAATCAACGAATCCCATTGCGAAGAAAGAGAACATCACAGGGATTAGTAACCAAACGGTGTTTTTCTGTTGTGAACTCATTTTCATAAGACAATTATGTTAATGTTGGATAAACAGGCCATGCGCCCTCTTGTGTACAAACGAAAGCTGCGGTATCTACGGCTTTCTGATGTGCTTCCTTCAAAGATTCTCCGGCTAAAATGGAGGCAATAAAGGCTCCTGAAAACGAATCGCCGGCTCCGACGGTATCGGCTACTTCCACTTTGGGTGTAGGAATGGTGGATATTTCCGTAGGAGAATAGATGGAACTAAACCGGCTTCCGGCAGTTAATACCACGTATTTGAGTTGGTATTGCTCTAATAATTGGCGACAACATTTCTCATCATCTCCTTCCAGTCCCAGCATCGGACGGAGCAATTCCAGCTCTTCATCATTAATCTTCAAGATATTTGCCTCTTTCTCCAATAAGGATTGAATAAGTTCTTTCGAGTAGTAATGCTGGCGGATATTGATATCGAAGAAACGCAAAGCCTCTTTCGGCGCATATTCCAATAAAGCGGAGAGTGTTTTTCGGGATTCTTCCGAGCGTTGCGCCAATGTTCCGAAGCAGATGGCATCCGCACGTTTTGCGATTGAGATAGCTTCTTGCGTCAAAGGGATATGGTCCCACGCTACTCCTTCTATAATATTATAGGTAGGGATGCCCTCTTTCAATTCCACCATGACGCACCCTGTCGGATATTCCACCGTAGCAATACAATGAGCAATATGATTCTTTTTCAATTCTTGAAGTATCTCTGCGCCATTTACATCATTACCTACTGCGCTTATGGCATATCCTTCTGCGCCGGCTTGTATGGCATGATAAACGAAGTTGACAGGAGCTCCTCCAGCTCTTTTACCATTGGGGAGAACATCCCATAGTAACTCGCCGATTCCTACGACGACAGTTTTTTTATTTTCCATGATTGTTAGGTTTAATGTGTTAGTCTATTCTCTCGCAAAAATAAAAAAAAAGAGGATAACGTACAAGTCATTATCCTCTTTTACCTATTTATTGTCTTAAAAAATTATTCAGAGACTACGGTGAAAGGAATTTCTACAGAAACTTCCTTATGCAGTTTGATAGTTGCTTTGTAATCACCTACTTCTTTAACGGAATCCTTGATATAGATAATTTTACGGTCTACGCTATAGCCTAATTTAGCCAATTCATCGGCAACTTGGATATTGTTGACTGAACCGAAGATAATGCCCGTTGAGCTTGTCTTAGCGCCGATGGTCAGTTTGACTTCTGCCAACTTAGCAGCCAGTTCTTGTGCATCAGCTTTAATCTTAGCCAATTTATGAGCGCGTTGTTTTAAGTTTTCAGCCAATACTTTCTTAGCAGATTCTGATGCGATAACTGCTTTACCCGTGGGGATTAGAAAGTTACGTCCGTAACCTGACTTAACGGTTACGATATCGTCTTTATAGCCTAAGTTGGCTACGTCTTCTTTCAAAATAACTTGCATATTCTGTCTCCTCTTTTTATTATTTCATCAAATCTGTTACATAAGGAAGCAAAGCCAAATGGCGAGCACGTTTTACGGCCTGTGCTACGCGACGTTGGAACTTTAAAGAGGTGCCTGTGATGCGACGCGGAAGGATTTTTCCTTGTTCGTTCAGGAACTTCTTCAAGAATTCAGGGTCTTTATAATCGATATACTTGATACCGTTCTTTTTAAAACGGCAATATTTCTTTTTCTTCACGTCTACGGTAGGCGGAGTCAAATATCTGATTTCTGATTGTGTTGTTGCCATGATTTAATTCTCCTTTGCTGTTTCTTTAGATGATTTCAAATTTCTTCTCTTTTCTGCATATTCAGCTGCGTACTTGTCTTGACGGAATGTCAGGAAGCGTAATATGCGTTCATCACGACGGAAGTTTACTTCTAATGTTGCAATTACTTCCGGATTTGCTTCAAACTCAATCAAGTTGTAGAATCCTGTTGATTTCTTTTGGATAGGGTAAGCCAATTTACGCAACCCCCAGTTCTCTACGTTCACGATTTCTGCTCCTTGTCCTTTCAAGATATCGGTGAATTTATCTACCGCTTCCTTCATCTGTGCATCAGACAAAACGGGAGTTAAAATGAAAACGGTTTCGTACTTGTTCATTCTAAATACTGTTTTTAGTTAAATGATATGTTACTATTATTTTTCGCGGTGCAAAAGTATAATATTTTCCTGAAACGGCAAATATTATTTCCTGATTTCTTTGCGAATTATATCGTTTGCTTTGCAAGCCGGAAAATTATGCCTATATTTTATTTCGTTTCTCGTTATATCCGGCACCGTTTATGCCCATGTTTTTATCCCTATATTTCCTTATATGCGGAAAAAACGTGATTCTTTTGCTTCGTGAATAATTTTTACTACTTTTGGCAGAGAATTTAAAAACAGAAACAATCATGGTATACAGATTCTTACTTTTATCTGATGAAGCGGATGATTTCAAACGGGAGATTCAAATAGATTCCGAAGCCACTTTCCTTGAATTACAGAATGCAATTCTGGATTCGGTGGGTTATACAAAAGACCAAATGACGTCTTTCTTTATCTGTGATGACGATTGGACTAAAGGAACGGAAATAACATTGGTGGATATGGATACATCGTCGGATGTGGATAGTTATATTATGGAAGATACGAACTTGGATGAGTTATTACAAGATGAACATCAGAAACTAATGTTTGTATTCGATTATATGACGGAACGTGCTTTCTTTATGGAGTTGCGCGAGATTATCCCTAACAAGAGTTTAAGTGAAGCAGTTTGTACAAAGTCGAAAGGCAATCCTCCTGCACAAACTATGTCATTGGATGAGTTTGACAATAAGCTGAGTGCTTCTACGTCTGAATTGGATGAGAACTTCTACGGGGATTCGGAATACGATATGGACGAATTAGACCGTGATGGCTTCGAAGGATTGGGAGAGGGTATAATAGACAATCCTTATGATGACAGATATTAACTTTGAATACCTTAATTATATTATTAGGCCCTACGGGTGTGGGGAAGACCGAACTGAGCCTCCGCATTGCTGAACGGCTCGGTTCTCCGATTATCTCGGCGGATTCCCGACAGTTATATAGGGATTTGCCTATCGGTACGGCCGCCCCTACCACTGAGCAGTTGGCTCGCGTGCAGCATTATATGGTAGGGACGTTGGCTCTGACCGATTATTATAGTGCCAGCCAGTTCGAGACAGATGTCCTTTCTCTTTTATCTATATTATATAAGACGCACCGGTCGGTGGTGATGACCGGCGGGAGCATGATGTATATCGACGCCGTAACCAAAGGTATCGATGATATTCCTACCGTGAAGTCAGGTATCCGAGAGGCTATCTGGAAGGAGTATGAAGCGAATGGATTGGCTCCGATTCTGGAAGAGTTACGGAAAGCCGACCCTGAGCATTATGAAGAGGTTGACCGCAACAATTATAAACGGGTGATTCATGCCGTAGAGATTTGCAGGCAAACAGGACGTCCTTATTCTTCGTTTCGGACGAAGAGCCGCAAGGTTCGCCCTTTCCGGATTGTACAGGTGGGACTAACGCGCGAACGGGAGGAGTTGTACGAACGAATCAACCGGCGTGTAGATCAGATGATGGCGGACGGACTCCTGGAAGAGGCACGGCGTGTCTTTCCTTTCCGGCATCTGAATGCATTGAATACAGTGGGGTATAAAGAACTGTTCAAGTACTTGGAGGGCGAATGGACATTAGACTTCGCCATCGAGAAAATCAAACGAAATAGCAGAGTATATGCACGCAAGCAGATGACGTGGTTCAAGCGCGATACGGAGATTGCGTGGTTCCATCCGGAACAAGAAGCAGAAATCCTTGCTTTCATTGAACAATCTGTCAAATAGGGGCAGGTATTGTAACATTATTATAGAAGCTCTTTTATAGAGTTGTTTTCCTATCATTCTGTAACCGATTTATCATCTCTTAGTAATAGTATCGTATTGCTTTTGACAACGGGACGTTATGATTCCCCATTACCTTTGCTGCCGAATTAAAAAGGTTAATGAATGAAACGCTTTGTTTTATCAGTAGCAAGTATCATCTTATACATTACACCCATAGGGGCAGCAACTTACAAAGGTTATGTTAAAGACGCTAAAACGGGC
Organism: uncultured Parabacteroides sp.; assembly: GCA_964580505.1. Classification (GTDB taxonomy): domain Bacteria; phylum Bacteroidota; class Bacteroidia; order Bacteroidales; family Tannerellaceae; genus Parabacteroides. The sequence goes on from CAZOKT010000032.1 coordinate 10,554, forward strand.
GAGGAATTGATAGGTGCAACTATCTTTATTAAGGAGTATCCGAATATTGGTTCTACAACGGGGCTGGACGGCTCGTTTGTTATCGATAATGTGCCCGAAGCGGATAAAGTTACGATTGTTTGTAGTTATATCAGCTACAAGACAATGGAAATGGAGATTCCCGCTTCTTCTACCGATCCGATAACATTTAATCTCTCGGTTGATACGCAATTGTTGGATGAGGTTACGGTTATCGCCCGCAATCCGGGGCGTACGGAAGCCGGTGCACGTGGCATCGAGAAGCAAGCCATGAATGTAGTGAATGTCATGAGTGCAAAGGCTATTGAACTATCTCCGGATATTACCGTAGCAAATGTTATCCAGCGTATGTCTGGAGTAACCATTGAACGTAATAGTAGTGGCGAGGGACAATATGCCATCCTTCGCGGTATGGATAAACGTTATAATTACACCTTGATAAATGGTGTGAAGATACCGAGTCCTGACAATAAGAATCGTTTTGTCCCGCTGGATATTTTCCCTTCCGAGATGTTAGACCGTTTGGAAGTAACCAAATCATTAACAGCGGATATGGAGGGAGACGGCATAGGCGGTGCAGTCAATCTGATAATGAAAGATGCGCCGAGCGAACGCCAGTTCACGGCTAATATTTCTACGGGTTATAATACAATGTACTTCGACCGCGACTTTCAATCGTTTGACCACGGTGCTATTGCAAAACAATCGCCTTATGAAGCTATGGGAAAGCCGGAGGATTATCAGGTAACCACTGAGAATTTTACCAATGAGAATCTGCACATGAAGTGGAAGAAGCCGTTGCCAGACCTGACGGCCGGTTTCTCTTATGGCGACCGTTTCTTTAAGGATAAGTTGGGAGTCATGCTTGCAGCCAGCTACCTGAATACGAATCGAGGTAAGGAAAGTGAAATCCATTATCAGCCAGGTGTATCGCATAATGGTACGGAGTATCGTAATTATTCCTCACAACAACAACGCCTCGGTGCCCATGTGAAGTTGGACTACCATTTCGCTCCGGAGCATAAGCTGACTTGGTATAACGGTTATATGGATATGAGCGAAGCAGAAGTACGTGACGGGCAGGACGATAAGGAACGAGCTGTCCGCATGAAGTATAACCATCAGTATATCATCAATTCTACGCTGAAAGGCGAACATTACTTCTTGTATGAGAATACATTGAAGCTGAATTGGTCGGCTGTCCTTTCCAAAGCATATAGCGAGACGCCGGATAACACGGAAATCTTCCTGCAAGGTACGCATGTCTCTACATCCGGAGCGGCAACACGCCGTTGGGAACATAACTCCGACCGTGACAAAGCCGGCTATGTAGACTTGAGCTATAAATGGAAGCGGATGGATGGCTCGGTATTCGACTTCTCCGTCGGAGGCATGTATCGTGATAAGAAACGTGATAGCTTCTTCAATGAATATACATTCGACTCGGCAACCGGAGTAAGCGACCCTCAATATTTGGGCGTGGATTGGAATAACTTCGACGAAATACTCCTTACCCCGCGTCGTTATGGCAATATAGGAGACCCGTTAAACTATGATGCTTCAGAGAAGGTGGGTGCCGGCTATGGCATGGTAAAATATACCCTTAATAAATGGGAGCTAATAGCGGGTGTTCGTGTGGAACATACAAATCAGGGCTATGTGCTGAAGTTTCCGCGTGATGTCGACCCGGAAGGCGAGCAGAAGTACACCGATGTATTGCCCAGTTTCCATGCGAAGTATAATGTGCATAAGGATGCGAATCTCCGATTCTCGTATGCTCGTGCCATCAACCGGCCGAGTTTCTTCGAGATTGTTCCTTATACGATTGTCAATGAAGACTACAAAGAACAAGGTAATCCGGATTTGAAGCATTCCGTGGCCGACAATGTAGATCTCCGCTACGAGTTCTTCCCGAAATCTTCAGAGCAGTTCATGGTAGGACTTTTCTATAAAAACATCCAAGACCCGATTGAATATGGTTTGATTAATGAAGGGCAGGACACTTATTATCAGCCCATGAATTTTGGCGATGCTGTCAACTTTGGTGTCGAAGTGGACGTCATGAAGTACTTTAATTGGTTGGGTATTAAGGCAAACTATACCTATACACACTCGAAAGTTACCAGTGATAAGCGCATCATGGACGGTTCGGAGGTGAAGACTGTCGAGCAGTCCCGCCCTCTTTTCGGACAGGCAGCGCATGTGGCCAACCTTTCATTCCTGTTTAAGAGCACGAAGTATGGATGGGAAGGGCAATTGGCAGGAAGCTATACGGGGAAGCGACTGAGCGACATCTCCAATTGGTACAACAATGATATTTGGGAAGATGGTTATTTCCAGTTGGATGCTTCTGTGGAGAAGAGCTTCTCGTGTGGCATAAGTATCTTCGCGAAGGCATCCAATCTGCTGGACGTCCCGTTGCTCCGGTATATCCAAAACGGACCGAGTACGGAGAACATCACCGGATATGAACGGCACAACGGAAACATTATCGAGCGCAAAGAGTGGCACGGACAGACCATTATGCTCGGTGTGCGCTTTAAATTGTAAAGCATAAACCGCTGAAAGCAGATGAATCATCAAGGATATACGGGAGAGCTGCTCTATGGTGTACGAAGAAGGGTGAACCTTACGCTCGGAAGAGGCGCAACCATACCGCGATATGGTATGCAACCATACTACGGTATGGCTGATAACCATACCTCGGTGAGGTTGATAACCATACCACGGTATGGTTGCATTCCGTTCGGAGCAAGCATACCGGTTCTCCTGTTTATATCGTGATGTACAGTAGTATTAGGAAAGTATTCAACTTTAAAGTATTATAAATATGAAATTCAAGAGTTATTTATTGATGGGTGCAGCCATGCTGACCGCAGTTCCTTGTTTTACAGCTTGTAATGATGATGATGACAACAAGACAGTTGTAACGGATGGAAGCGAAGGAGACAGTAATGAGGAGGAAGATGACGCTTCCGACCTGTGGGCAAATGCCGATATAGTTACCTGGCCGGGCGATACGGTGGTTAATCTGAGCAGTCACTTCACGGTTCCAGAGGGGAAGTCGCTGATTATCGAGGCGGGGGTGCAGGTATTGTTCAGCACGGACGGTGTAGGCGTAAACCATGTGCCCATTGAGTTTACAGTAGACGGAAACCTCTATTGCGAAGGTACGGCAGAGAATCCTGTACTGTTTTCGGTGGCTGAAGAAGAGCGTACGGAAGCGAACATATTCGCCGGTTTGTGGGGAGGCATTGTGGCTTCGGAAACTTGTGGCGAGATGCTGATTGACCATACGATTATCGAATATACCGGCGGACAAGTCATCGAGGGTTCTCCGGCAGCTACCAGCGGAATCTATACGGCAGGCGACGATGCTTACCCGCAGATTACGACGAACAACATCAACGGGAATTACGTCATCACGAACTCTATCCTGCGCAACGGCTGGTCGGATGGTATCTATTTGATGGGAGGTAATGCGATTATTGCCAACAATATCTTTGCGGCTAACGGATATGACGGCGCAGAAGCTGTGAACGTAAAGGCAGGTTGCTGTGTAGATGTGGCAGGAAATATTATGTTCAGCCCAAATACAAACGGATTGAAGCTCTCCAGTTCCGGTCAAAGTGAAACCCGTGGTCAGGCAAAAATACAGGTTTATAATAATACCATCATCAATGCCGGTTGGAGGCGTGATGGAGAAAAAGGCGGTTCTGTTTATGTAGAGAAGAATGCACTGGCTAATGTGTTCAACAACTTGATTGTGAATTGCAAGTTTCGTGCCATGACACCGAACTTCGACATACCGAACGATCCGGAAGAGGGATACGACGATAGCTCGGTCATTGATTATAATTACTATGCATCAGGCAGTCAGGAGAGCGATATCGTATTCAATGAAGAATCGGGCGTGGCTTACGCTTGGCAGGGATATAACTTCGAACATGAAGATTATAATGTAGGTGTGGTAGATGTACATAGCATCATTGCCACAGAAGATGACGGAAAAGACCCGCAATTCGTAGGCTTTGATATAAATGAGGTCGGATTGACAGACTATGTTTATGATGAAGCATGGGACTTTCATCTGAATGCAGGTTCTCCGGCATTGAGCGGTGCTTATAGCGGTGCTGATTCATGGAGCGCTCCTTACTTCTCGGCAACAGGCCTGACGGTGAATGGCGAGACGTACACTTCTCCGGAGGTGGAAGCCTATTATGGTGCATACGGGAACAATTGATAACAGACATAGGTATGAATAGACGAACTTATTTGCAGGCATTGTCTGCGCTGTTTGCTACGGCTACGCTTGGAAGTTGTACAGTCTCATCCTCCGAAAAAGAGGAACGTCAGGCGGTAAAGGCAGACAAGGCCAATACAAACCATCCGAATCCGGCTACCGGCTTTGATGTTCCTTCTATCCCCGAGGATAATCTTAACTTCTATTTGGTCAGCGACTTGGGACGTAATGGCTATTATGAGCAGAAACCAATTGCCGAGCTGATGGGCAATCTGGCAGAAAAGGTAGATATTGAGTTTATCGTAGCGGCGGGTGATACGCACCATTTCAATGGCATTGCCAGCACACAAGACCCGCTTTGGATGACAAACTACGAGCTGATATACAGCCATCCGGATTTGATGATTGACTGGTTTGCCGTCAATGGAAACCATGAATATCGGGGAAATACGCAGGCGGTGCAGGATTATGGCAAGATAAGCCGGCGCTGGATAGCTCCGTCCCGCTATTACAGCAAGCTTTTTGAGGCGGGAGAGAAGGAATCGCTGGAAATCTTCTTCATCGATACGACACCGCTTATCGCACGTTATAGGGATAAAGATAAATATCCTGACGCAGGAAAGCAGAGCATTGAAGAACAAATCCGTTGGCTCGACAAAGCGTTGGCAAGCTCCAAAGCCAAGTGGAAGCTGGTAGTTGGGCATCATCCGCTTTATGCGTATACGGAAAAGGTGGAAAGTGAACGTACCGATATGCGCAAACATGTTGAGGCTTTGCTGAATAAACACCATGTCGATATGTATCTTTGCGGACATATCCACAATTTCCAGCATATCCGGCCGGCAGGAAGTAAGGTGGACTATTTGGTGAACTCGTCCGGTTCGTTGGCTCGTAAGGTGCAAGAAATAGAAGGCACCCTATTCTGTAGCTCTGATGCCGGCTTCACTCTCTTCTCGGTCAACGATGACGAGCTGGCATTTTATCTGATAAACGGAAAAGGGAAAATCATATATCAGCATAAGAAAAACAAATAACAGTCTTACGGCTGCTTTTCGATAGGGAAGTAGCCGTAATTAGAGTTTACGTAAATTAGTTATGATAGTTTCAAGGGTTGATTTATGATTTCCACCCCTTCAGGCCATAGCCTTGATGAGGAGGCTGTCTCAAATAAACCTTGAGACAGCCTCTTTAATTTGCGGGCGTGACTCGCGCATTGGCTTACAGCAGCTTCTGTGCCCGTTCCAGTGCCACGTTGATGTTGGGGCAGATG
>CAZOKT010000033.1:0-15749 GCA_964580505.1 uncultured Parabacteroides sp.
AGTCCGTGATGTTAGAAGTTCATGCACTATGAAGAGAATGGATGCGATAAAAAGCAGAAAAAGGCTACCTCAAAAGCCATAGAAAGCATCCGGAATCGGCATTTCCATCGGTAACAGCACTTCCATCGGGTAATGAACAGAGAATCGTTTTTCTGCCGTAATCTGCTTTCTTATATCGAACTCACGTTAAAATATAACAGAAATGGTACAGCTAACTATTCCACACGTTCGTGAGACTTTTTTGGATAAGGATATAATCTTTTCATTTACACCAGCTGTTCCGAATAGCAATAGGGCTTTAACCTTACTCACGGTCAAGCTTCTGTCTGTCAGGCCGGATTTTTGCTACCAGCTTCTTTCTGATTCCGACTCACAATGGACACCATTGCCTTTAGCTGTGAGATTCTTGCTATTAGGGCTTACACAGGGCTTGCATCCGTTAGATAATACTCATGTCGAGCATACTAAAAAAACACCTCCGGAAGGTAAACCGACCGGAAGTGGATAGTCAAAACATTTTAAATTATTGCCAAATATTGGTTATGACCGAATTAGTTAGTTACCACAAAAAACCGAATATTGAAACTTTCGCTTTCTTGCTTTCATTAACGTTATTCTTCAGGCTACCTTGAACCAGAGCCTCTTTTACCGTTTTCTCGTCTACGCTACGGAAATTCTTGTAAGTAGCTGGATAACCGGTTACCGTAACAGATTTGACTTTAGTCCGGAATAATCCGCTACGTTGAACGATAGCTCCTTGTGTTTCTATCAGTACATCGCCCTCTCCATTAGCCTTTAATGCCTCACTGATGGCCGTATTGATGCAGTTTTGTAGACCTCCAGCACGAACCTTGCGCGTAGGAATCAGCGTGTACGTGATTTTTTTCGGAGAGACTTCAAAATCCGCAATTGCAGCGGCGGCCACAGGTGCCACAACATCACGTTGAGTTGCTGTTTTGTAAGCAGTTGTACAAGAAGTCATAGTAAGTGCAACTACCGAAAAAACTAAAAATATCTTTTTCATTTGTATATAAGTTTTAGGGCTCAACATTGCTATTACACCTCAGGAGCCCGTTCTGATGTGTCATTTTAAATAGCCTCGAAAATTCAGTTGATAAGCAGCTTTACGAGGAATTTCAAATACTAAAAAGCCTTCTACTTGAAACTTGGGCTTTATTGTCTTATTATTCAACCCCATGACGTCAATATCTTTAACTCTCCAATCTTCAAAGTACGTTTGCCTAACGATAGTTGCTTCCGCATGTACCTCATACTTAGCGCCATCGGCATCCGTTAAAAAGAAGCAATCATAATCGATTGTGTGCTCTTGGGAATCCTCATTTGTAAACACGATTTTATATACAGCAAAACGACCGTTTGTTGTAATATCTCCATATCTCTTTTTAAAGAAATTCTTTTTAATCTCGTATTTATAAGGAGCTTTTATAAAGTCCTCTCCGTTTTCTTTTGCTATTTCAGCCATAATTGTCAACGAACAAAACAAGAAGATTAATAAGTAAACAAATCTATTCATTTTTTCTATCTATTATTCCTTCCCTGCCCTCTCTAGAAAGATTCTTAAAAAGAAAAAGGTGTGAGAGCTAAATTGTTTTATTCTACATTCAGGTCTTCGCATTACCTCTGGAATGAATAAAACAATAGCAACCCACACCTTTGGATATATCTTTCATCAAGGATATACCATATAGTGCGGGTGCTATTGAACCATCTTCATTCCAGTTTCAAAGTTGCGAAGTTTGAATGTAGAAGATAAGATCAATAACACCTTTCGTTTATGTCCTCCTCAAAATTCAACGCTTTGAATTCGGAGAATTACAGGACAAAGGTAGATATAAATGTAAAGAATGCAAAAAGAAAAAGAAAATTTTCAGAGCAAACACTTCTAAATTTCACAACCTGTACACCGTTCTTGCTTCCGGATGCAAGGAGGAATGAATGGCCAAACTTACGCCTCTTGATAATTTTTTGTGCGCATCGTTTTTATTTTTTACCTTTGTTCGGTTATTTTCAAAAAGGTCATAGTTTGGGCAAATGGAGAAACAAGGGACTATTTTGGTAGTGGATGATAACAAAGCAATATTGACAGCCGTTAAATTACTGCTACGCAATTGCTTCGGGCAGGTATTGACAGTAGCTACTCCGAATCTGATTAAACGCTTCATGGAAAAACATAAAGTAGATGTAGTGTTACTCGACATGAACTTCAATGCCGGAATCAATAACGGAAATGAAGGACTTTATTGGCTTAGCGAAATCAAGCGCGATTATCCGACCACACAAGTCGTACTCTTTACAGCTTATGCAGATATCGAATTGGCAGTGAAAGGAATGAAACAAGGAGCGAATAACTTTATTGTCAAGCCTTTTGATAACCAGAAATTGATAGACACCTTGCAGAATGCCTATCAACAATGCGTTGCTTTGCAAAAAAATCAGAAAACAACCGACTCTGCAAAAGGGCTAAGCGGAATGTTTTGGGGTGAAAGTCCTTCGATGAAACGCCTGAGGTCATTAGTCGAAAAAGTAGCCCAAACCGATGCAAATATCTTGATTACAGGTGAAAACGGTACAGGGAAAGAGATGCTTGCAAGGGAAATCCATGCCTTGTCGAAACGCAAAAGGCAATTGATGATAGCAGTCGATATGGGCGCAATTACTGAAAGCCTCTTTGAAAGCGAACTGTTTGGTTATGTAAAAGGTGCCTTCACGGACGCAAAAACCGACCGTGCCGGCAAATTTGAAGCAGCAAACAATGGCACGCTCTTCTTAGACGAAATTGGGAATTTGTCCTATCATCTGCAAGCTAAACTGCTGACCACATTACAAAACCGAAGCGTTGTGAGAGTTGGAAGCAATACACAAATACCTATAGACATCAGACTGATATGCGCCACAAACCGAGACTTGCAACAGATGGTTGAAGAGAACGAATTCCGAGAAGACCTTCTATATCGGATTAACACTATACACCTCGAGATTCCGCCACTTCGTGAACGGAAAGAAGATATCCTACCACTGGCGGAAATCTTCATAAAGAAGTATGGCACATTATATAATAAATCGGTTTTAACGCTGAGCGAAGAGGTCAAAGAAAGGCTCTGGGCACAAGCATGGTTTGGTAATATCCGCGAATTGGAGCACACGATAGAAAAAGCCGTCATCATCTGTGAAGGCTCAACTCTTGAAAGTTTCTATTTTGAATTTCCATCAACTAAAAAAAAGGAAGAAAAACGTAAGCCCAAAGCGCAAACCTTAGAGGAAATGGAATACACGATGATTAAAGAGGCTATGGAAAAGAACAATGGAAATCTCTCGCTCGTAGCCGCCCAATTAGGCATATCCAGACAAACGCTCTATAATAAACTGAAACGTCATGGGCTTTAAGTCTTCGCAGCATAGTTTAATCCTTAATATCCTGCTGCTGATTATAATATGCGTATTCGGAACCTATTGTGCAATGGTGCATTTATGGACAGTTATTCCGATTGCATTTTTCTTTGTTATAATCATTATAAAGAGGATTCGTAAGCTCTATCATCAAAGTACACAAAAGATAGCTTTCATGCTCGCTGCTATCAATAATAATGATTATGCTTTCAAATATGCCACAGAAGGATACTCTCTGAATGAACGATTGGTTAATGAGACTTTAAACCGCATCACCCAAATCCTTTTCCAGGCAAAAGCTGAAGCCGTGCAACGGGAAAAATACTATGAACTGATAATGAACTCGGTAAAGACAGGAATCATTACCATAGATTCAAATGGGAATATTGTCCAAAGCAACAATAGCGCACTTCGTTTATTGGGCATGTCCGTACTCACACACGTAAAACAAATAGGAAATATAGATAAGAATTTAGAACAACTTATATCAACCATACAATCAGGAGCAAAAGAACAGATATCATTCTCGAATGAACGAGGGAACATTAACCTGTCATTACGTGTATCGGAAATGCAACTCAAAGAGAAGCATGTCCGAATCATCGCGTTGAATGATATCAACAATGAGATGGACGAGAAAGAGATAGACTCTTGGATTAAACTGATACGGGTACTGACACATGAGATTATGAATTCTATAACGCCCATCACTTCCCTTAGTGATACACTCCTTGCCTTACATAAAGAAATGGATAAAGATATAAAAGACGGATTGGAAGTGATTAGCAGTACCGGAAAAGGACTTATTTCGTTCGTTGAATCTTATCGCAAGTTCACACATATACCAACTCCGCAACCCAACTTATTCTACATAGATAAGTTTGCCGAGCGGATGATACAACTTACCCGAAGCAACTATCCTTATCCGAATATCGAGATAAGAACAGACATTCGGCCAGATGATTTAATCCTATATGCTGATGAGAACTTAATTTCTCAAGTTGTACTGAATCTGTTAAAGAATGCCATGCAAGCTATCGGCACAGAGCAGGCAAATGGTTGGATTTTATTCAAGGCATATTGTAATAAGGAAGAAAATGTCGTCATCGAGATCAGCAACAACGGTCCTTTAATTCCACCAGAAGAAACCGAACATATATTCGTTCCTTTCTTTACGACAAAAAAGAAAGGAAGTGGTATCGGGCTTTCTATATCCAGACAAATAATGCGCCTATCCGGTGGAAGTCTTGTACTGAAATCGAATCCGTCGATGCAATACACAACATTTGTTCTTAATTTTGGATAACTATTAAATAAATGCATATATGAAGCTACTCGACAAATTAAAACTGAATCATCACCCGCATTCAGGTGCGTTGGATTTGTTGAAATATATCGGACCGGGACTATTGGTCACAGTAGGTTTTATAGACCCCGGTAATTGGGCAACAAATTTGGCTGCCGGCTCAGAGTTCGGTTATGCTCTGTTATGGGTAATAACCTTTTCTTCCATCATGTTAATCATCATACAGCATAATGTTGCACATTTAGGTATCGTCACCGGTCTATGTTTAGCCGAAGCCACCACGAAATATTTGCCTAAGAAATTGAGTCGTCCTATATTACTATCTGCCATGTTAGCCAGTATTTCCACCTCTCTTGCAGAGATATTGGGTGGAGCAATAGCACTTCGTATGTTGTTTAATATACCGATTCATGCAGGTGCTGTCATTATCACGCTTGCCTGCCTACTAATGTTATTTAGCAACACCTATAGTAAGATTGAACGCTGGATTATCATGTTCGTTTCCATCATTGGTTTATCTTTTCTTTACGAGCTCATGCTGGTGGATGTGGATTGGCGCACCGCAGCAATCGGATGGATAAAGCCCTCTTTTCCGGAGAATTCTATGCTAATCATTATGGGAGTATTGGGCGCCGTTGTCATGCCACACAACTTGTTCTTGCATTCTGAAGTGATTCAAAGTCGAAACTGGAATCTTGAAGATGAAACAATTATTAAAAAACAATTGAAATACGAGTTCTACGATACGCTGCTATCCATGATAATCGGCTGGGGAATTAATTCCGCCATGGTGATACTTGCAGCATCTTCTTTCTTCCGCGAAAGCATACAAGTTAAAGAATTAGACCAAGCACAACAAATGTTAGTCCCGTTAGTAGGAAATAATGCTGGCGTGATATTTGCCGCTGCTCTCTTATTGGCAGGTATTTCATCCACGATTACTTCCGGAATTGCCGGTGCGTCCATCTTTGCCGGCATATTCGGCGAGGCTTACCATCATGAAGACATCCACTCGAAAGTGGGCGTACTTAGTTCCTTTATTCCTGCCCTGCTGCTTATTTTTATCGTTGGAGACCCATTTAAGGGGCTGATTATTTCCCAAATGGTACTGAGCATTCAATTGCCTATCACTGTATTTACGCAAGTTTATTTGACATCAAATAAACAGGTTATGGGCAAATTTACAAATAGTAAATCCACGAATATCATTCTGCTCCTTTTAGGAACAATTGTAACCATACTGAACCTTGTTTTGCTTTGTGAACTCCTCTTTTCCTGAATGGCGGAATGAAAGCAAAGGGATGAAAAGAAAGAGGATGTGCCTCATTCGACACATCCTCTTTTAGATTGTATTGAAAATCTTTTTACATCTCACGAATCCAGATATTACGGAAGCTGATTGGCTCACTTGGATCACCATGACTTTGCAAAAGAATCGGACCTGCTCCATGTGCTTTGACTTGCGGGAATCCAATGTATTCCGTCGTTCCGAGAATCATCGTATTATTTTGCAAAACAACGCCGTTCTGAATAACCGTAACACTGGGATACGTACGATAGCTACCGTCTTTCTTAAAGGTTGGAGCTGTGTAAATAATGTCATATACGTTCCATTCTCCCGGTTTACGCATCGCATTCACCAGTGGAGCTGTCTGCTTGTAAACACTTCCCGCCTCGCCGTTCACATACGTTTCATTGTTATAGCAATCCAATACTTGAATTTCATACATACCTTGCAAATAGATGCCACTGTTTCCTCTTGCTTGACCTTCACCTGTGATATTTTCCGGAATACGCCATTCGATGTGCAATTGGAAGCTCTCAAATTTCTGTTTTGTCTGGATATCACCTTTTTGCTTATCTACGGTAATTACGCCATCTTCGACAATCCATTCAGCCGGACCACCTTTAACACTTTCCCATTGCGATAAATCTTTCCCGTCGAATAGAATAATAGCATCAGACGGAGCCGTAAATCCTCCCCCTGCCAATTCAACACCCGGCGTTACTACGGGCGGAACGGGTTCGTAAAATTCAGACATTTCGGGTTTAATACCTGCATAACCTGTCCATTGAGCATTAGCACTAATACACGTAGCGATGGCACATACAGCCAAAGCAAATCTTACAGTTAACTTTTTTCTGTTCATGGTCTACTCTGATTTTTGGTTTTAGAATTCTTGCAAATTTAATATTCCTTTTACTAAAGCGTATATAATTTACCGCTAAATTTTGCAAATTATTCCTTTTCGTTCATTCATCGATTATGAGTAAATAGACGTTCTTCTGCCAATTTCTCATATTTAGTTCCCGAACGTCCATAATTGCAATAGGGATAGATGCTGATTCCTCCACGTGGCGTGAAGATACCGGTTACTTCGATATACTTCGGATCCATCAGCCGAATAAGATCTTTCATAATGATATTTACGCAATCTTCATGGAAATCCCCATGATTGCGAAAGCTGAAAAGATATAGTTTCAAGCTTTTGCTCTCTACCATCTTCACGTCCGGAATATAATCAATATAAATCGTTGCAAAGTCCGGCTGACCAGTTATAGGGCACAAGCTCGTAAATTCCGGGCAAGAGAAGCGCACCCAATAATCGTTTTCCTGATGCTTGTTGGTAAAGGCTTCCAGCACTTCCGGCGCATAATCCTGCCGATAGACAGTTTTATTCCCCAGTTGATGCAACTCGTTTTCCGCTTTTCTGGTATCCATTCGTTCCTCCTTTTATGCTTTGTTGGATAGATATTTCTCCAATCCTGCCCGACGTAGCTTACATGCCGGGCAATGTCCGCATCCATCGGCTATGATGCCATTATAACAAGTAAGCGTCTGCGTACGCACCAAGTCAAATACACCTAATTCATCTGCCAAAGCCCATACTTCGCTTTTATCTCTGTCCATCAAAGGTGTATGGATAACAAACTGTTCGTCCATCGCCAAATTCAAGGTAACATTCAGTGAGCGGATAAAGGTATCCCGGCAATCCGGATAACCGCTATAATCGGCTTCCGAAACACCGGTAACAATATGATATATGCCTTTGCTGCGTGCCAATATGGCAACAAACGTAAGAAACACCATATTCCGCCCAGGCACAAAGGTATTCGGATAAGAATCAGTCGGTTTCTCTTCATCCATTTTGATGGAGTCATTCACCAACGAGCAGTTTGCATCAAGCTGGCTAATCAGGGAAACATCCAATAAATGAAAAGGAACCTGCGCATCGGCTGCTATTTTTTGCGCTACTTCAATCTCTTTCGAGTGTTTCTGACCATACGTGAAGCATACTGCTTCGACCTGTTCAAAGTGCTTCTTTGCCCAAAACAGGCAAGTCGTAGAGTCCTGTCCGCCAGAGAAGCACACCATTGCTGCATTTTTTCTCTTCATAACGTTCTTGTTTTTATTACGTGGTTAAGCAAGCACACGGAAAAGATTTATTCTTTTCATTTGCAAAGGTATATATTTCTTCCGAAAAAAGGCTAACTATATTTACCGGAAATATAGTTAACTCTCGATAGGAACATGGGCTGCTTTTTAAAGAAACATAGGCATCTATTTTGTCGCATAGAGGTCATCTTTGTCCAATTTAAGGGCTTTAATTGTTAAAATATTAATTATCTCAAAAAAATCATTCCAATATTTGGTTTTATGACAAATGAATCCTACCTTGGGCTTTCGTTACAAATCAAATCGAGAAAATAATGGCTGAAAGTAGAAACTTATTTAACGATTTATCACCGCGCCCAGGACGCTTATTGATATCAGAGCCTTTATTGCAAGATGCATATTTCCAACGTTCGGTAGTTCTACTGGTAGAACATTCAGCAGACAAAGGCTCTATGGGTTTTATTCTGAATAAGAAAACCGAACTGACGCTGAATGCTGTTTTTCCGGAATTGAAAAGATTACCGGAGATAGCTATATACTTTGGCGGTCCAGTAGCAGCTAATCGTTTATTCTTCGTGCATTCATTAGGCAATTTGATTGTTCCGAACGCTATGCAAATAAATGAACATCTTTATTTCGACGGAGATTTTGAAGCTTTAAAAACATATATGCTGGCAGGATTCGACATCTCCGATAAAGTGAAATTCTTCATCGGCTATTCAGGCTGGGAAAAACATCAATTGCGTCGAGAGATAAAATCAAACTCATGGGTAGTAGGGCGCGCTGATGATGAGCACGTTTTATTGCATGGTGACGAAACGTTTTGGAAATCATCAGTAGTCAATCTGGGTGAAGATTTTAAATCATGGATACATTATCCTAAAGACCTTTTCCTGAATTGATTCGTTGATAAAAAGCAACGTCCGCATAACCCTCTTCCGTGTGCAACCATTCCTTGAATATACCGCAGCAATCATATCCTAACCGGTTGAAGAGTTTCAAGCATGCTTCGTTATGCATTGGAATGTGTGCATACAATTGATGGAGCTTCAGGAAAGAAAAAGCATATTCATGGAGGAGTTGCATCGTCATCCGTCCGAAGCCTTGATGCTGGAAAGGCATATCTATCAGTAATCCGATAGCGGCACGCTGGTGATACGGGTCGAAATCAAACAAATCTGCTAATCCGACAGGTTCACGCTTTTCAAGACGCTCTATAAGAAAACGCACCTGCCTTATCTCGTAAATATCCCGATGTAATCCGGCAATGTATTCTCGGAGTATAAATCTGGAGAATGGAGCCAGCGTGTTTCCATACCGCCAAAGGTCGGTATTGTTCTCCCACCGATAAAGTATTTCCAAATCTTCTGGCTCCAAAGCGCGCAGCCGGATGGTCTGATTCCTGAGCAATGTCATTTTACGGAGATATGAGTCGATGATTATACCTATTATATATATGGTAAACAATGCGCTTGTTCGGCATAATATCCATAAGAAGGAACATCTGCTCGAAACGTGCATCCGGATAAACAAAAACGATATCCGTGAAGCTCTTCATTTGATTCTTTCGGCAAACAGCAGCAGTAATATGCTCTTCATTCAAATTCCACAAATTAATATATTCACTTTTTGGAAATCGTGCGATCAGGCATTTCTTCACCTCTTCGAAAGCCGCTTTCCGGCAAACTACCAATAGACGTTGATGCTTAACGTGCGTTTTTTTTACAAATAAGTTGGCAACAGAGGCAAATGCTGCCCGTAGCGAAACTGCCAAATTCACAGCCAACTTTAATAATGGAGAAGAATGTGCATAATGCTTCTTATAGAAGATAAGCATCGCGCCATAAAAACGTTTCAGGAAACGATAAGAAACTTTCTGCGTACTCTCGCCTTTATAATGCAACATGCGTTCCGGCATATAGTAATTCTTATAGCCGGCTTGGATAAAACGATAGGATAGGTCAATATCTTCACCATACATGAAAAAGTCCTCATCCAAGAGACCGATTTTCGTTAAGGCATCGTGCCGCATCAACATGAATGCGCCACAGAGCACATCCACTTCATGCGGTTTATCCGCCGAGAGGTAAGGTAATGCGTAGCTCGCATACTTCGGTGAATTAGGGAACAATTTCGAAAGCCCAAACAACTTGCAGAAGGCTATCCACGGAGTAGGAAAAGTACGTTTGCTTTCTGCAAGGAAAACACCGTTCCCATTAATCATCTTCAGCCCCAAAGCGCCTATCTCCGGATGGTCATCCATAAAGCAACTCAGGCTACGCAGCGACTCTTCCCCAATTACGGTATCCGGATTCAGCATCAGGACATACTCGCCTTTGCAGATGCGAAACGCCTGATTGTTGGCTTTGGCAAACCCCACATTCTCTTTATTCTCAATGAAAATAACCTCTGGGAACAAAGGGCGTAGATAGTCTATGGAATTATCCGCTGAATGATTGTCTACCACATAGATATCCGTTTCCATCCCTTTCGTGGCTGCTTGTACGGAGTAAAGACACTGCTCCACGAAATACTTTACGTTATAATTAACTATGACAATAGAGAGTTGCGTTTCGTACATGTATTATAATTTAATGGAATCATTGAAGCTGGTTCTGTTTAAAATAGAACGCCCTAAGGTGACTTCATCGGCATATTCGATTTCGTCTCCAATAGAGACACCTCGTGCTATTACACTCACTTTCACCGAATACGGTGCCAACCTACGATATATAAAGAAATTTGTCGTGTCTCCTTCCATTGTCGTGCTTAGTGCCAAAATCACCTCTTTCACCTCACCTTTGGCGACACGCTCCACTAAACTATCTATCTGCAAATCTCCGGGGCCAATACCATCTATCGGTGAGATTATGCCACCCAGCACATGATATACACCTTTGAACTGACCTGTATTCTCTATCGCCATCACTTCTCTAATATTTTCTACAATACAAACTATCGAGTGATCTCGCACCGGATTCGCGCATATCGAACATATATCCTCATCACAAATATTATGGCAGACGTGGCAATACTTCACCTCCCGCCTCAAGGCAAGCAACGCGCTGACGAAGTTCTCAGTATAAGCCGCATCGCGTCGAAGCATATAGAGCGCCAGACGAAGTGCGGTCTTCCGACCGATGCCTGGAAGGGTAGCCAGTTCGTTCACAGCGTTCTCCAATAAAGCTGAAGGATATCTCATTCGATTATTACAAATATTTACACAAATACGCTTTATTCATAGAAAAACATAACTGACTTTCTCCAAAAACATAGTTACATTTGTATTCAAATACAGTTATGTTTTTCTGAAAAGACATTTATTGCTTGCCCTCAGTCATAACTTCCTTGCTGATTTTCTTGATTAATCCCTGAAGCACAGCACCCGGACCCAACTCTACGAAATGCGTAGCTCCATCGGCTATCATATGCTGAACCGATTGCGTCCAGCGTACCGGAGCGGTCAACTGAGCAATCAAATTCGCTTTAATTGCCTCGGGTGAAGTTTCTGCCTTTGTGCTTACATTCTGATAAACAGGGCATATTGGGGCTTGAAAATCCGTAGATTCAATAGCTGCGGCCAATTCGGCACGCGCTGGTTCCATCAACGGAGAATGGAATGCACCGCCCACTTTAAGCTTCAATGCACGCTTGGCACCGGCAGCCAGCATCTTCTCGCAAGCTGCATCAATACCTGGAATCGAACCGGAAATTACCACTTGTCCCGGGCAATTATAATTCGCGCAAACCACCACCTCGCCTTCTATACTAGCACAGATCTCTTCTATTTTCTCATCCGGCAAAGCCAACACAGCCGCCATCGTAGAAGGAGTCATCTCGCAAGCCTTCTGCATTGCCATTGCACGCTTAGATACCAAAACTAAACCATCTTCGAAAGACAAGGCTCCGGCTGCCACCAAAGCAGAGAATTCACCCAATGAGTGTCCCGCCGTCATATCCGGCTTAAACTCTTCGCCCAATGTCTTTGCCAAAATAACCGAGTGCAAAAAGATAGCGGGTTGTGTAACTTTCGTTTGCTTCAAATCCTCATCTGTTCCGGCAAACATCAAATCTGTAATTCTAAACCCTAAAATATCATCAGCCTTCTCAAATAGTTCTTTAGCTAATGGATTGTTGTCGTATAAGTCCTTGCCCATACCAACAAACTGCGCTCCCTGTCCAGGAAAAACATACGCTCTCATTGTTCTATCTATTTCTAATTTTAGTTTTTTAAGATGCCGCAAAGGTAATAAATCTTCGAATAATGTGCCTATAAATCATTTCAAATTGTATCTTTGTGCCCATCGAGAGAGAAAAATAAACAATTTAATTTACTATAATCATGGACAATTTATTATTTTTAGGAAATTTAGGAACCGGCGAAATCGTTATTATCGCCATTGTTGTACTATTATTATTCGGTGGAAAGAAAATACCCGAACTGATGAAAGGTTTAGGCAAAGGCGTTAAAAACTTTAAAGACGGCGTAAAAGGCTTGGAAGACGATATTAAAATAGAGGATACAGACACGACTAAGAAGCAATAAAGCCCGATGGAAGAGCAACAAGATGAAATGTCATTCTGGGACCATCTGGAAGAACTTCGTTGGACGCTACTTCGTATTATTATAGCACTTTTTGTCTTTACGATTGCCGCATTCTTCGTAATGCCGTGGCTGTTCGATCATGTTGTGATGGCACCGCGTTATGCCGACTTCATTACCTATCAGGCAATGTGCAAGTTAAATTCAATCTTTTCTGTCTTGCCTGATTTTTGCAATCAAGATTTTCACATTGATGTCGTAAACATCAAGTTGGCATCGCAGTTTTTCACCCATATGACGACCTCGTTCTGGTTAGCTGTGTTATTGACATTTCCTTATACAATGTATGAGGTTTGGAAGTTTATCCGTCCAGCGTTGTATGAGAATGAAAAGAGAAACGTCCGGTGGGTATTCCTTTGCGGAACGATTATGTTTTTCATAGGTTGTACCATAGGATATCTTTTGGTATTCCCGATGACGTTGCGTTTCTTGGCAACTTATCAGTTGAGTCCAACGATCATTGAGCAGGTCTCATTAGAGTCTTATATGGATAATTTCTTGATGCTAATCTTTGTGATGGGAGTTGTGTTCGAGATGCCGTTAGTTTCTTGGCTTTTGTCTCAGATTGGCATATTAAATCGCTCGTTCTTCCATAAATACAGACGCCACGCTATTGTTGCGCTATTGATAGGTGCTGCATTTATCACCCCAAGTAGTGATCCATTTACTTTAGGAATTGTCTTTTTTCCACTTTACGGGTTATATGAATTGAGCGCTTTTTTTGTAAAACCGGCTCCACCTGATAATGAAGAGGAAGTGGCAACACAAGAAGCATAAATGAATTGAAAATGCATTGGTTTATGAAAGAATCAGTGCATTTTTATTTTCTCCGTATATTCGAACTTTTTCTTATACAGAATTGTTATCGATATAAATGCGTAAAACCAAATTCAAATCAGAAAAGCATGAAAACAAATTTAAGTTCGCAAATTACGCTTACACGGATTCCAACTAAATACTATCGACCGGAAAATGCGTTTGAACATTCTGTATTAACTCGCTTGGAGAAAGTACCCACTACGATTTACGAATCGGCTGAGGAGGGGTCTTTTGCAATAGCAAGAGAGATTGCCGACCAAATCCGTAAATATCAAAATGCAGGCAAGAATTTTGTCTTGGCATTACCTGGAGGACGCTCGCCGGAGAGCATTTACAGAGAATTGGTTCGGATGCACAAAGAAGAGAACCTGAGCTTCCGTAATGTGATTATTTTTATAGAATATGAATTCTATCCACTCCCGGCTTCAGTTTCCGGCATATATAGCCGTTTAAAAGCTGAGTTGCTGGATCATATTGACCTCCTTCCAGAAAATATACATTATCCGGATGGCAGTATGCCAAAAGATGCCATCTTGGAATTTTGTTCCTCTTATGAAAGTCAAATTCAAGCTGTAGGTGGAATTGATTGCATGCTGTTGGGTATTGCCCGAAGCAGCAATATCATGTTTAATTCTGCGGGAACATTACAAAGCTCACGTACACGCCTGGTCTTATTAGAAGGTGATGCACGAAAGGAAGTTGCCATGACATTCACTTCTTCAGATAATGTACCAGCCAGCGTTATCACGATGGGTATTTCCACCATACTTAAAGCAAAGAGTGTAATCCTAATGGCATGGGGAGATGATAAGGCAAGTGCTATAGCTAATACTGTGGAAGGGAAAATGAGTAATGCTATTCCCTCTACAGCATTGCAAATTCATCAGAATGCAAAAGTCGTGGTAGATCTTTCAGCTGCTTATAGTCTAACACGAATCAGTCATCCTTGGTTGGTTACGACCTGTGAGTGGGACAATAAATTGATTCGTCGTGCCATCGTATGGCTATGTGGGAAAACGGGAAAACCTATCTTGAAACTGACCAACAAAGATTACAGTGAATATGGCTTAGGTGAATTATTGGCATTGTATGGCTCGGCCTATAATGTCAATATTAAAATATTCAATGACATCCAACATACCATCACCGGATGGCCGGGAGGGAAACCAAATGTAGACGATACAGACCGTCCCGAACGTGCCACACCTTATCCGAAACGTGTATTAATATTCAGTCCGCATCCAGATGATGATGTTATTTCAATGGGAGGAACATTCCGTCGCTTATGCGACCAACACCACGATGTTCATGTAGCTTATGAAACTTCCGGTAATATTGCAGTAGGTGACGAGGAAGTAATCCGCTATTGTGAATATTTGTGCGATGTTTGCAATAAGTATTCTCCGGATAATGTAACTATCAAAGACAAGGCGAAAGAAATCATCCATTACCTCCGGTATGAGAAAGTAGAAAACAACCAACCAGAACGTCCGGATGTGCTTTTCATGAAGGGTACCATTCGCCGAGAAGAAGCACGCCATGCCTGCCGATACACAGGAATAAAAGATAATACACATATCCATTTCCTTGATCTTCCGTTCTATGAAACAGGTCAGGTGAAAAAAAATCCTATAAGCGAAGTTGATAAAAACATTATCAAGCAATTGCTGGAAGAAATAAAACCTGATCAGATATTTGTAGCGGGCGACTTGGCAGACCCTCATGGTACGCATAAAGTCTGTCTGGATGCAATCCTTGCAGCAGTAGATGAAATTAAAGATGAAGAATGGATGCAAAATTGCCGTATCTGGATGTATCGCGGCGCATGGGCTGAATGGGAAATAGATCACATTGAAATGGCTGTACCCATCTCTCCCGAAGAATTACGTCATAAACGAAATGCTATCTTGAAGCATCAATCACAAGCGGAGAGCGCACCATTTTTAGGTGATGATGAACGTCTTTTCTGGCAACGGGCAGAAGACCGCAATCGTGCCACTGCCGACCTTTACCACCAATTGGGCTTAGCGTCCTATGAAGCGATGGAAGCTTTCGTGCAGTATGTTCCGCTAAGATAATAATAAATCCCCTTTACATACTCGAATAGAAGCTATATCTCCATGTGATATGGCTTCTTTTTTTCTTAAGATTAAAAGGGATATTCAATATAAGAGGTAGTGACAAACAAGCCTAAAATTTCAGAGTGTATGAAGTTA
>CAZOKT010000034.1:0-15650 GCA_964580505.1 uncultured Parabacteroides sp.
AATGCTGGGGTACGGTCACTGACCTTCAGGCCTTCAAACAGTGCCTTTTCCCCGAAAAGAACCTTCCTTATGTATTATGAGTTCGATATAGGCAGGGCGAACCGTCTAACCTAAGTGCCTCAAAGGTACAACCTAAATGCCTCAGAGGTGTAACCTAAGTGCCTCGAAGGTTAAACCTGTGTAGTCCGGAGGTAATATCCACAAGCCGAGGACGGTTCATGTCCTTACTTATTCCTTTATATCGAACTCACGTTATTTAGAGGGAATGCCTAAAGATACAAAAAACCAACTAATTCGCAATGTCTTGTGTATAAATTAGTCAGCTAATTTTATGCTATTTACTGAATGTTCCTAATTATTTATAAGGGTAAAAGAGCCTATCCCCCATTATAATTCATAGGAGGACAGGCTCTTAATAGTATCAGATGATTCCTTGTGCCATCATGGCGCGTGCCACCTTCATGAATCCGGCAATATTCGCACCTTTTACATAGTTCACGTAATCGCCCTGTTTGCCATGTGCGACGCATTGATTATGGATGTCGCTCATGATCTGATGCAAGCGGAGGTCTACCTCATCAGCCGACCAAGAGAGGTGCATGGCGTTTTGAGTCATCTCTAATCCAGATGTAGCCACACCTCCGGCATTTACAGCCTTGCCCGGTGCGAATAATTGATGATGTTTAATGAACAAATCGACTGCATCTGCGGTACATCCCATATTAGAAACCTCTGCTATACAAAGTGTTCCATTATTTATTAACATTTGAGCATCATGGGCATCCAGCTCGTTTTGCGTGGCACACGGAAGAGCGATGTCCACTTTTTGTTCCCAAGGCTTGAGGTCTGGATAGAAAGTGGAGCTTGGGAATTCGTCCGCATAAGGCTCTACCACATCATTTCCAGAGGCACGGAGTTCAAGCATGTATTCGATTTTCTTTCCGGAGATGCCTTCGGGGTCATAAATGTATCCGTCCGGTCCGGAGATGGTTACTACCTTAGCACCCAGCTCAGTAGCCTTCTTAGCCGCGCCCCATGCCACATTTCCGAATCCAGAAAGCGCCATGGTTTTATCCTTTATGTTCATTCCGTGTTCGTTAAGCATCTGGTTCACAAAATACAATGCACCATATCCGGTAGCTTCAGGGCGAAGTATAGAACCTCCGTATTCCATGCCTTTCCCGGTGAATGTACCCGTATGTTCACGCGTGAGTTTCTTGTACATCCCGAATACATAGCCTATTTCTCGTCCACCCACGCCTATATCTCCGGCAGGAACATCTGTATCCGGTCCTAAGTTGCGCCACAATTCAAGCATGAAAGATTGGCAAAAACGCATGATTTCGGCATCACTTTTTCCGCGAGGTGCGAAATCCGAACCTCCTTTCGCGCCTCCCATCGGGAGTGTAGTGAGGGCATTTTTAAAGGTTTGTTCGAATCCCAAGAACTTTAAAATAGAAAGATTTACAGAAGGATGAAAGCGTAATCCTCCTTTATACGGACCTATTGCGTTATTGAATTGGACACGATATCCGATATTGACCTGCACTTCTCCCCTATCATCCACCCAAGGCACGCGGAAAGTGATTATACGATCCGGCTCTACCAAGCGTTCTATTATCTTCGCTTTCCCAAACTCAGGATGTTCATTATAAACATCCTCGATAGATAAAAGCACCTCTTTTACGGCTTGCAAATACTCTTTTTCTCCCGGATGCTTAGCTTCCAGTTCAGAGAGGATAACTTCTGTTTTCATTGTTCATTAATCATTTAAGTTTAACATTATGCTCACAAAGATAAGGAGCTATCCAAACTAAACAAACTTTTGCATTACATTTTGCAACCTATTTTACCCAATTTAACCATATTCGATTCATATCAGAAAAGATTATAATTGGTACACAATACTTTAAATTCGGTACGTCTATTTATCTGGTCGGCTATTTCCTGTTGTTTAGGAGTAAGCCGAAGGATGAATTCTTCGGTTAGTTCGTTTCCCTCTTCAAGGAAATCATACTGGCTTACCATCTTTTTGTTGATGGTTTTCGGCACACTCTTGCCATATCCTTTCGCTTCTAATCTATCTGGGGATATACCTCCAGCAATGAGGTAATCTACAACCGATTGTGCTCTTCTTTGAGCTAACCTCTCGTTATATTGCTCCGTACCTTTCCTATCCGTGTGCGAGCCCAGCTCGATGGTTACATTCGGATTGTCATTCAGCATCTTGATCATTTCATCCAAGGTTTTTTTCGATTCGGGGCGGAGCGATGCCTTGTCGAAATCATAGAAGATATTCTCTACGACCACGGGGCGATTTATGGGCGAGAGGAAAAAATCCACGATATACGTTTCGTTCTTCTCTTCGGGGTCGGTGTGCAATTCGTAATTCTGGTTCAGGTATCCGCGTGCGCTTGCCATCATCACATAGCTTATGTCCCGTTCCAGTTCGACCTGATACGAGCCATCCTTTTTTGCCTGAACCTTTGCATTCAGTCCGTCTCTCCCCACGATACGCACCGTGGCGTCCTCTATGGGATATTCGTCCACATCGTTCACAAATCCCTCTATATGAACTGTTATGATAGGTTTCTCGAACGAATAGAGATGGTCGAAGCCTCGCGCATCATTCCGGTTCGAACTGAAGAACCCACGTTCATGCGTGTCCTCGAAAGTAATTCCGAAATCATCCCCCGAAGAATTTATCGGATAGCCCATGTTCTCTACGTGCCAATGCCCCGTGCTATCCAGCGTGGCCTTGAAGAGATCTAATCCTCCCATACCTGGATGCCCGTTAGAGGCGAAATAGAGCGTAACCGAATCACGCACGTAAGGGAACATCTCATCTCCTGTAGTATTTATCTCTTCACCCAAATTTTCCATTGGGCCAAACTCGGTATTTGATATCACTCTCGAACGGTATATGTCTTTTCCTCCGAATCCGCCCACCACCTCCGATACATAATAGAGGTACTTCCCATCCGGAGACATGGCGGGATGCCCGAGGGGCGTAACAGAATCCTTCACGATATTCGCCCTCGTACCTTTCCCCCACTTCGCGTTGTTCCGTGTCGACATATATATCTCGGCTGTACGGTTGCTCGTCTCATCCTGCGAACAGAAAGTATAATACATCGTGTTCCCATCTGCCGAGAAAGAGGGTGTGCCTTCATCGAACTCGGTATTCACTTCATCCTCCAGCAATTCAGGTGTCAGCCATTTTCCGAACTCATTCTTTTTCACGAGATAGAAATCATTATTGTATTGCCCTGTGATACCATTCAGCTGGGCGCTCTTGTCCTTCGTGCGCGAGGAGGCGAAGTAAAGCTGGTCATAATCCATCCCTGCCAGCATCGGGCTGAATTCTCCCCGGCGCGAATTGAAAATATCCATCCTTTTCACTTCATACCGGGTGGGATTCTTGCGCCATTCGGGAGCTTTCAAGCTTCCCTCTATTCCGTTGTATGCCAATTGGCTGGTAGGGTTATACGTGAGGTAAGCGTCATATTGCCTGACGGCTTCCGTGTATCTTCCTTTGCGTTGCTGCATCTGGGCGAGGCGGAGATGGATAATCGAATCCGGATAATTATAGCGCAGAGCGTTTGTATAGGCGCTTATTGCCCTGTCCGTATTATTTATCAACCGGTTGCATTCCGCCATTCGATAAGCAATATATCCACGCAAATCCCTCTTCTCGGGAGATGTCTTGGTATATATCTTCCGGTACATATTGGCAGCCTCGTAATATTCACCTATGCGTTGTTTCTCTTCCGCATCACTCAGCTTGACTGACCTGCATGAATAGAAGAGCATGACACAAAGGCTCATCAACAAGATAGAAACAAAGTTGCAAATCTTCAGATTCATAGTTATATTAACGGATGAATGCAGGGGGTTATTGTGGGAGTTCCGAATAATGTTTCTTTCCGTGCAGATAGAACCGGAGGAGGAGGCTGAAGGGCTTCCATTCGGGTATCTGTCCAGGTTTGGCAAGGCGAAGATTTTCCTTGCGTTTGGGGAGATAGGCAGGTTGGAGCCGGCGGAAGGCTTTCCGAGCTTCATATACGGCATACGCATTGCGAGGATGCCCCGTGAGAAGAAACTTGCATGCCGCGAGATAATCCAGCCAGAAGCGGACGTGCATCACCTTTTTCAATTTCTCTTCGGGGAGATTCTTATAGAGCATCAGGAGGTTATTCCGGAAATTGAGGAAAGTCTTGCGCGGACTTTCGGCGTTCAGAGTGCCTCCTCCCACGTGATACACCTTCGAGCGGGGCATGCATATCAGCCGGTATCCCCTTGCTCGGAGCCTCCAGCATAGGTCTATCTCCTCTTGGTGCGCGAAGAACCCCTCATCCAATCCGCCTGCATCCCTGTAAACCTTCGTGCGGATGAAAAAGCACGCGCCCGATACCCAGAGAACATCTGCGGGGGTGTCGTATTGTCCCATGTCTTTCTCCACAATATGCAATAAGCGCCCTCTGCAAAAAGGGTATCCGTACTTATCCATGAAGCCTCCGCACGCACCGGCATATTCAAACATATTACGCTCGCATTCGGAGAGTATCTTGGGCTGAACGCATGCGATTCGTGCGTCCTTTTCCAAGTATTCGAGCGGGGCATCCAGCCAACCTTGCGTCACCTCCACATCGCTATTGAGCAACACGCAATAGGGATAGGACACCTGCGCAAGCGCGCGGTTATATCCTTCGGCAAACCCGTAATTCTTATCCAGCCGGATAATGCGCACGGAGGAGAACTCCGCGCGGAGCATATCCAGAGAGTCATCCGTAGAGCCATTGTCTGCCACTATTATATCGGCTTTATCCGGAGGGGAATAACGTACCACGGAAGGGAGAAAGCGCCTCATCAGGGCAGCTCCGTTCCAATTGAGTATCACTATGGCTATTTTATTGTGTTTCTTTTCCATGTTGCGTCATTGCGTCTTGCCTTTTATATTTCCACCTGTTGTGCGTCCAGAGCCACCCTTCGGGATGGCGCAAGATGCTTTTTTCCATACGCCGGGCATACTCTTCAGTGAGCCAATTTTCGGGCGTATCTTTGGGCTTGTCTGTAAGGAGCTGGAACTCCAATGTATAATATCCCCGCCTGAGCATCTTCACGTCGAGGAACACCACGGGCATATCCAGCTTGCGCGCCAAGCGTTCAGCTCCGGTCAGGATAGGTGTATCTTGACTTAAGAATTGTGTCCAATAATGGAGATTCCTCCGGCTCGGGGTCTGGTCCGCAAGGAAAATCACCACCGAGCGTACTTCGTCTCGCTTGAGGTGCATCAGTTTCCTTCCCGTATCATTCTTGCTCAATACATAGGCACCGAATTTCGAGCGGAGGCGGATGAAGAGCTTATCTACGGCCTGGACTTTCAGGGGACGATAGATTTGGTATATCCTCGCGTCTTTGAAGCGAGAGGTAGAGCCCGAGTACCATTCCCAATTCCCGAAATGTCCCATGAGCAGAATGCAACACGGGTGTCCTTCGTCCATGAGTTTATCGATGAGTCCGGGATTTTCCACATAGGCACGCTTTTGTAACTCCGCAAGGGAGATATGCGCCAGCTTGAGCGTCTCGACGACATAATCCGCGAAATGCTTGTAGAACCCATGCTCTATCATACGCCTTTCCTTCTCGTCTTTTTCGGGGAAAGAGGCGTAGAGGTTACGTCTCACGAGCTTCACCCGGTAGCGCACCACCCTATATATCAACAGATACAGGACATCTGCCAAAAGATAGAGCACACACATCGGGAGCAAGGCGAGCATCTTCACCAAGAGGTAAAGCGCAGCATAGCGGATATATGAGAACGTATTCATCTTCGTTTATTCTTCATGTTTGATTGTTAGCGCGGATTTATCTGCATTCCATCCGCCCAGCTCCACGAGGCAGAGGGTGTTGGCCAGCGAGGCATCATAGGGGCGTTCCACTCGGATGTAATTCCCGGTGAAGCCATGCATCATGCCTCCCTTCCGGGTATGCTCGAAAAGCACCTCCGCGCGATGTCCGATATGCGCCTCACAGAAGGCTCGGAGCTTGCGTTCAGAGAGTTCGATGAGCGCCCGGCTCCGGACATGCTTCACACGGGGTTCCACCACATGGTCTATCTTCAGGGCTTGCGTGCCGGGACGTTCCGAGTAGCTGAACACGTGCAGCCGAGAGATGTCGAGGTTCTCGATAAACCGGTACGCCTCTTCGAAGCACGTCTCCGTCTCGCCTCGTGTGCCCACAATCACGTCTACCCCGATGAAAGCGTGGGGCATCATCTGTTTTATTTTCTCTATCTTATGCCGGAAGAGAGCGGTGTCATAACGTCTTCGCATGAGCTTGAGCACCGTGTCGCTCCCGCTCTGGAGCGGGATGTGGAAATGAGGGGCGAACCTCCGGCTATGCGCCACAAAGTCGATTGCCTCGTCCGTAATCAGGTTCGGTTCGATAGACGAGATGCGATATCGTAGGATGCCTTCCACCTCGTCCAGCGCACGCAGGAGGTTGATGAAGGTCTCGCCCGTACTCTTCCCGAAATCCCCGATGTTCACCCCTGTCAGCACAATTTCCTTTCCTCCTTCGCGCGCCACCTGCCGGGCTTGCGCCACAAGGCTCTCTATCGAGCCGTTCCGGCTCCTTCCGCGTGCGAAAGGTATCGTGCAATAAGAGCAGAAATAGTCGCACCCGTCTTGAACCTTGAGGAAATGACGCGTGCGGTCATCTGCCGAGCAAGAAGGCGAGAAGGTACGGATGTCCTTCACGGGGGAAGAGATGATTTTCAACCCAGATCGGGCAATGGGCGATGGGGCATCACCGGGAGTCGGGGTTCCCGTTTGCCCGTTTTTCTTCCATTGTCCGTTATCTAAAGCCTCCAGATATTTGAGGATATCCATTTTCTGTTCGGCTCCAAGCACCAGATCCACGCCCTCGATATGCGCCACCTCTTCGGGTTTGAGCTGGGCGTAGCATCCCGTCACCACCACCCGTGCTCCGGGGTGCTGCTTGGTGATGCGCCGGATGGTCTGGCGGCATTTCTTGTCTGCCAGTTCCGTCACAGAGCAGGTATTGATTACGCAGAGATCTGCCACCTCCCCCTGCCCAGCTTTCCGAAAGCCTCGTTCAGAAAGGAGTCTGCCCAAGGTGGAGGTTTCTGCGAAATTCAGTTTGCAACCCAGCGTGTAATAAGCCGCCTTTTTATTTTCGAATTGCGAAGTGTCAATCATACAACCTAAGCATATAAACCAGCGCAAATTTATAAAAAGTTTCTATTCGATGGTATACATCCCCCTTCACCTTGTTTTAACGTCGCGAGTCCGATATAAAATCAAAACAAGGAATTGCCCGTCATTGACGAAACGAACATCAATGGCGGGTTACTTTTCATTAAAGAACAAGTGCTTTTACAACCCATGCATGACTCATTTTTCAACCCATGCATGACTCGTTTTATGACCCATGCATGACTCATTTTACGACCTATGCATGGGTTGTTTTCACGTTCCTTGGATGAATTCCTATCTTTCAGAGAAATAATTTAAGCCTTACATTGAACTCACGTTATTTTAGCTTCTGGCTCTCATGCTTTCTTATTTGGAT
This sequence comes from uncultured Parabacteroides sp., assembly GCA_964580505.1. Lineage (GTDB taxonomy): Bacteria > Bacteroidota > Bacteroidia > Bacteroidales > Tannerellaceae > Parabacteroides. The sequence goes on from CAZOKT010000034.1 coordinate 7,597, forward strand.
AGCTTCTTTTCGGATTCTTAGGAAACCATCCTTTTAAAACACGTTCTTTCTGCTCGAATACCTCTTTGATTGACCAAAAAGAAGAGAATGCAAATACACCACAAATTGTAGAACCTAAAATATCTTCAATCAATAAGGAAGCAATTGTGCCTATGAGCCCCATGAATAAGAACGCCCACCAACTTTTAGTGCCCCAATAATATTCAGCTTTAATCACTAAAGGATGGAATAATCCTATCACCAAGAATGTTATTACTCCTATCAATAGTCCATTCCAATTCCAATTAACCATACTTATTTCTTTTTATAAAAATAAAGACCACTTCACTATCGTCGAAATGGTCTTTTATTATAAATAATAAATGTCTCTTTTTTCGTTATTTTATTCAGCATTTTGTGGAGCATTATCTGTAGATGCTTCGTCCATGAGAATCTCAGCCTGCTGGGCTGTACCAAAATCAGGAGATATGACATTCGGGTCAATTGTTACCGCTTCGTTCACTTGTTGTTTGATTTCGGATTGATTCGAAGCACGGTCTGCACGAGGAATAAAAGCAGTAATTACAATACTCAAAATCACCACGGTACCAGCTAAAGTCCAAGTCGCTTTTTCCAAGAAGTCCGTAGTCTTCCGGACGCCCATAATTTGGTTAGAAGAAGAAAATCCCGAAGCCAAACCACCTCCTTTAGAGTTCTGAATCAAGACAATCAGAATAAGTAAAATAGCTGCAATCAGAATCAAGATCGAGATAAATACGTACATTTTTAATCTATTTTTTTCGTGTTAATAATCAATTTTTCCAAGAATCTAATTTGGTCTGCAAAGTAAATATTTTTTCCCGGATATTTCAAGTATAAGTTTCTAATTATTTGTAAAGCTTTATCGTAGCGCTTTTGTTTAACATAAATTCGGGCTAGCGTCTCCGTAAAATAAGTATCATCCAAAGATTTGATTGAGTTATCATCGGTTTCTATCTCTTCATTTTTCGGCATTTCTTCCTCTTCTGATATGTATTGAGGCATTGTCCTATCCCGCATGGAATCCTTTTCAATAAACGAGTCTATCAAATCTTGGTGTTTCATTTTTACCTCTTTGGCAGGAGATTGGGATTCCTTTTCCGATTTATCTGTATCCAATCGAGACCATTGGAAATAATCAGCAGAAACTGAAGACTCCAAGAGGAGAGTTGATGTTTTGTCAGATGCAGGTTCACTTTGTGGATCAGATGCAAGAAAAGCATCTATTAAATCGAATGAATTTTTCGCAGGCTTGGATGATGAAGCTGGTGAAAAAGAAGGATCTTCTTTCTCACCTTTTAATAATGTATACAATACTTTACGGTCGGCCACATCGATAGCCAATCTATTCAGTTCAGCCCTAAAATCTGGACTTTTATGCAGAGAAAGGGCTTTAAGATAGAGCAACTTCAATGTTTGAAAATAAGGATAAACCTCTAATAGTTGCTTTATTTCATCCACCTTTTCCGAAGATAATAAACCTGTGTTTCGGATGTATTGATGTAATCCATGCGCATCCATGCCAAACAATCTCTCTTACCAATTTGCCACTGTGGCATTATAGATTTGGTCGGTCAACTCTTCAATTATCTCTTCGCACAGCTCATCTTGAACGTCTTGCAACATTTCATTACTATCAAATTCCCGATAAGCGGAGAATGATTGCTCAAAATCTTCGTCCATATTTGTCCGGTTTGTATAACGCACCTTTACCGTTATGGTAAGTTTAGTACGAGAAGATAAAGCATCTTCTTGAACGGCCACTGCGGTTAAGTCATATCCAATTATTTCGCCTTCCAATTCCAAATCACCATTATTACTAACCAAAGACAAGCGAGTCTGGCGAACATAAACATCCTTCAGTCCTTCTGTAAATTCTTGGGCTAAAGGAGGATATACCATGGCTGCCTGATTCGGAAAATCTTTAATCGTTATCGTTTTGACTTTTGTATAATCAATCGACGCACCATTAAATTTATAAGAGATGGTGCATGCCGTAACAAAAAATATAAATAATGCTGCTAAGCTCAAAGTCCATGTTTGCTTCATAAGATTATTCCAAATTATATTCTTTAATCTTTCTATATAAAGTCCGTTCAGATATCTTCAAATCGGCAGCTGCTTTTTTTCGCTTTCCACTATGACGTTCTAACGCCTTCTTAATCATATCTTTTTCCACATCTTCCAACGACATAGATTCATCTTCTACGGTTTCTGCTTCTTGCACAATCGGAGCTTGATAGGTTGTTACCGAATGGATAGGATGCGTATAAGACGTATCTTTGTCCATATCCATTGGCATATTCCCTTCCATAATATTGTGTACTAGTTTCTTCAAATCATTCACATCCTTGCGCATATCAAACAGGATTTGGTATAATATCTCACGCTCATTGGCGAATGATTTCTGTTCATTCTCTTGTTTTCTCACGAGTACCGGATATTTTTCCACATTCAAGTTGGGCAAATAAGAACGAAGTATATCTGCGGTTATTTCCCTTTTTTCTTCGATAACCGATATCCGTTCTGTTACATTCTTTAGTTCCCGGATATTGCCTGGCCAACGATAAGTTGTCAATAATTGACGCGCTTCTTCATCCAAGCGAATGGAGGGCATACGATATTTTTCTGCGCAATCTGATGCAAATTTCTTGAATAATAAGATAATATCTTCCGAACGCTCTCTTAATGGAGGAATTTGAATCGGTACCGTACTCAAGCGATAATACAAATCCTCGCGAAATTTGCCATTTGCTACGGCTTGCATCAAATTGACATTTGTAGCTGCTACGATACGCACATTCGTTTTCTGCACTCTTGATGAACCAACTTTGATGAACTCTCCCGTTTCCAGCACACGCAACAAACGAGCCTGCGTAGGTAAAGGCAATTCTCCGGCCTCATCCAAAAAAATAGTTCCACCATCGGCCACCTCAAAATACCCTTTTCGGTCGGCTAAAGCACCAGTAAACGATCCTTTCTCATGACCAAACAACTCCGAATCAATGGTTCCTTCCGGAATCGCCCCACAATTTACTGCTATATATTGGCCATGTTTACGCACACTATTCTGATGGATAATTTGCGGAAAAACCTCTTTACCCACACCACTTTCTCCCGTGATCAATACGGACAAATCGGTTGGAGCCACCTGCATTGCGACATCAATCGCACGATTCAATCCTACGTTATTTCCTATTATACCAAAGCGTTGCTTGATTTGTTGAATAACTATTTTCATTTCTAATTATATCGCTGAATTTCTATCCAAATATAGAAATAATTATTCGTTTTTACAAGCATATGTTTGCTCATATAGATATTCGCCTAATTCTCTATCTGTATCGAACGAGTTAATTTTATCAGCTCCGATAGGTTTTCCCACATAAACATCTACCACCCTTCCTTGCTTGTTGAATATTTCTGCCACAACGCGCAACGTGCGGAGTTTCCAACTGATATTCCCCAGCCAATAAAAGAAATCCGAATTCAAGAAGTCAAAATAAATCGGATAAACCGGAACATTTGCCTTATGAATTAGACGGATAACACTATGTGTCCAAAACAAGTCCCGCACCCCTTTCGCCTTTTTATTATAGAAAGACATCGCACCAGCAGGAAAAAAGCCCATCGGATGCCCAGCGTGGAGCTGCTGTAAACAGAGACGAACGCCTTTCAAATTAGCCCTGTTTCCTCCGCCTTTATGCTTTGTATCAGGCTGGACAGAAATGAAATTACCATTCATAGCCCCGATTTTGGATAAGATACCATTCACCATCACCTTAAAATCAGGTCTGCGAGATGCAATGATATCTATCAGCATAATGCCATCCAATGAGCCTATCGGATGATTAGAAACTGTAATAAATGCACCTTCCGGCAAATGCTCCAATCGCTCGGCATGATGCAGATTATATTGGATGTCAATCAACGGGTCTTTCAATAATGAAGAGGTAAAAGCCGCACCCTGCAAATGACAGCTGTTCTTATGTGCTTGATTTACTTTATCTATTTGTAGCCATTTTATCAATCTTTTTCCGACAAAGTTTCCGAAAGCTGTACGGAAGAATGGCGACATTTGTTTCAAATCATCTATATCAACTACACTTTCTTTCATATTTATCCATTTAAGAAAGAGCGACAAATCTTCTCATGCCGGTTCATGCAGAATGCAAGTACGGAATTCAACACAAATATTTCATACAAATAATATGCCCACACATGGCCAGAAAGCATAATGATGAACATCACGATAGTACGTCCATTAAATGTCATCAGGTCGATATAGCGCATTAATTGCTTGCTTTGCTGACGAAAATCTATTCGGATTTCTTGCGGGAAATCATCTCCATATTTGACATGTAAATTCCGTAGCATCTGCTGTAATACGGGTGTTGCTTTGACTTGAATCACTGAATACCAACGATACAACAGATAGAAAAACTTTGTGATGCCATACTTTGTTTGCTTATGTTGCTCTACTACTTGCTCTAATGATTGGAACTCCGAACCTTTTTCCTTGCTAATAAAGTAGAGATGCAAGGTCTTGTAATAATCGGTAATGTTAGCTTGAAGTAGATGAGACATGGCAGAGAGTACAGCTAAGGCAAAGAACCAATAAGAACCTGTCTGGTGGGTAAGCCGCAATGCCAAACCGATATATATACAGGCAAACCACACATCTCCGGCAAACCCGTCGAGGATACGCCCAATCTTTGACTTGATTCCGGTCATACGAGCTAATTGTCCATCTACACAATCCAAGATATTGGCAAAAATAAGGCACAAAATTCCATAAACCGTATATCGAAATTCAATATGATAAAAAAGGAAACCGGCAGTTGCTCCCACAAAAATAGACAGAACAGTTATCATGTTTGGAGTAATTCCGGTATTACATAGAACACGGGCTATCTGAAAGCCTATCGGGCGATAGAATATCCGATCTATATAATTTTCTGTTTCTATCGACTTCAATGAAGCTTCGTATTCTTTATTCAGTTCGCTCATGTCCTTTCCTATTTATAAGAATAACCGCCATCCACGACGACTATTTCCCCATTAAAATACTTGTTTTCTATTAACATCTTGTACACCTCTGCCACCTCTTCCGGCTCACAGAACCGACCTAATGCAACCTTTTGTTCGATATTCCTCCTTATCTCTGCCGGTTTGTTTTTTTGCCATTCCGTATCTACAAAGCCCGGAGCCACACTATTCACCCGTATTTCATAAGATACTAAGAACTTAACCAGATTTTTCACCAACCCATGTACAGCACTTTTGGTTACGCCATACGCCAAAGAAACCGAATGTGGCTCGATTGCCATCAGCGAACCGGTAAATACCACACTTCCTCCTTTATTTATCCGTCCTATAATCCGTTGCAATAAGAAGACTGGAAAATGCACATTGACCGTAAAGACTCGTTGCCAGTCTGCTATTTGCATCGATTCGAAAGCATCTCGGCAAGTCTGTCCGGCATTCATCACCACAGCATCCAACCAGATATCCGTTTCTTCCAAGTATTCGGCAATTAAGTCGATGCTTTTCATATCCGCGTTATCGGCTTGCCATACACGCACTGATACACCATGTGTCTTTTCCAGTGCGGCTTGCACCTCGGCAGCATGCACCTTATCGGCAGCATAAGTTAGTATCAAATGATAACCGGATTTTGCGAGGCATTCGGCAATTGCCCTGCCAATACCTTTCGTCCCACCAGTTATAAACACATACTTTTTCATTCTTTTTCTTATTCCTCACCAAAACCTTTTACCGAACTGGGCTTTGCTTGCCTTTGCGAACGAAGATTCGCTTCGTAAGAATCATGGATTGTCTTTTTCAAATTCGATGAAGATACCCCTGTTCCATAAGGGAAATAAAATACCTGTACGCCCAAATCTTTCAGGTAATCATATTTGCCATACCAATCGTCGCCTACCACAAATGCGTCAATGTTCAGCTTCTTTACGATTTCCGTATGGTCTAACGAATGTTGCGGAATCACAATGTCGGGTGTTTTTAGCGCCTCGATAATCTGCAATCGCTCGTTAAAAGGGATAATAGGCTTCGGTTTATAAGAAGAAACCAATTCGTCCGTGCTTACTCCCACAATGAGTATATCGGCCAGACTCCGCGCATAGTTAATCATCCTCAGGTGATTATAGTGGAACATATCAAACGTTCCTGAGGTATATACAATCGTTTTATCTTTAAACATAATTAGCCAATTCCTTGTTTTAAAGCGCAAACTTACATAATCTTTCGCTATCTCGGAAAAAATCTTTAATAGATTTTTGGCATAAGTAGAGAATGAGTTGATTTTTTGCCCAATAGACCTTTTGGCAAAAAGTTGTTTTACTTCCCAGTAAGTCCTTACCAGAGAAAGCTGCTTTCTTCGGGTATAGAAAGCAACTTTCCTAAGTTTAGAAGTTTTGGCTTTACTCGAATACCTTTATCTTCGGCTTGTACATATTCTCCGGCTTCAAGCCGCACTCTTCTTTCATCTTCAAGCTATAACTCAAATCGCTCACATCGGGCGTCACATTGTTCGAGCCGAAGGTGAATTTCACGCCAGCTTCTTTTGCTTTCATGATGATGCGCTTTCCCGGAATACGGTACAGTTCGTTTATTTCTAAGGCTTTGCCATGCTTTACCAACGCATCTACAAACCTCTGGATGCGTACATCTGTCCAGAATTGGTCATACCGGTCATTCATTTGCTCCGGCAGGAAGGTCGGATTAACAAAGATATCTATCGGCTCGGCTATCACCGTGCAACTTTTATCTACAATCATATCCATGTATTGCTCTTCATTATCTATCCAGACTTCCTCATTTATCCACAAGCGCGTGCGGCGATTCTTATTATCATGGAAAGTCAAAGCATCGCTAAACACATAGTCAAATTGTCGGCGTGCATCCTCCGAAAAGGTTGTTAACCACTCGCGTCCTTCTGCTTGCATGGCTAAAATAAAGGGTTGCGTGTGCATAGAGTCGATAAAGTTATAAATGTCTTCATCTTTTGTTACAGGAAAACCGATACCGCAATTCGGCGCAATGGCATAATTGATACCCGTTTGGCGCGATTGCAGGGCAGCACGTTCTTTAGTCAATCCGCCTTTCAGATGCACATGATAATCCAATACAGGGAAATCTTCTTGGTGTAAACGGATGATAGGATCGCTCTGTTCGTCTAATGCCATCACCGAAAATGGCTCATTAGCAGCTTCGTCTGGCAATACTTTTACCTGCATATTCCGAAATTCTATCGCACTATTGCTTGTATTTACAAACGCTAAAATGCCATCCGATAAGCGCATTCGGGCGTTTGCTTCCGTACGATAAGGCTCATCCGGCTCTACATATTCTACGATTGGTTCGTTGTTAATATACACGGCTATGTGCCGTCCGGCTACATGGATGCGCATATCGAACCATGTGTTATCTTTGATAAACACTTTTGTCAGATTACGTACGGACAACAGGCTTCCGGTCATCCTCCACCACGTCGGGTCGTTCACGTCGTTATTAATTGCCACTTTATACCCTTTTTGCAGCTCTTTATCCGTATGGAAGGCGATATATCCTTTTGCTTGTGGCATGGTGCGTAATTGCATATCCAGCTCAAAATTCTTATACTTACCTTTTGTTTGCAGAAGTTGTTCGCCGGCATTCAAAGATAAGATATTCCCTTGTGCGAACCAATCTGGAGAAAGTGTCTGACCATTCAATATCAATACTCCTTGAGGAGCCGAATTGCAAGCGGCAAACAGCACCGCCAATACGAAGAAAGCCAATGGCTTTAAAACTAAAAATGTGTTCTTCATTTTTCCTATAGTTTAATGATTCATTTATGCACTTCACAAAAAGGTGGTTGCAAGATAAGCATTATTTCCTACATTTGAAAATAGAAGTGAGAAATAACCTCTTTTCTCCTAAAATATGCTATATGAAGAAAAAGTCCCAATTATGAGAGCTCTTCATTCAAATCTTTATTTTTTTTAGCGCGAGTTCGAATATAAGCAGAGCGC
>CAZOKT010000035.1:0-15330 GCA_964580505.1 uncultured Parabacteroides sp.
TCGAACTCACGTTAGATTAAGGGCTGAACGGGCACAGAAAAATCCGCGATTTCTTCTCGCAACCTGCGGCGGCAAATTGCTAAATCAGAACGCTTCCGTCATATTCATATAAAAGGAGATTCCACTGTTGTCGGGGTCTTTACCGAAGTCGAGGCGGAAATTCTTGCCGGGTTGCATCTGATAACGCAGTCCGACGCCGTAGTTCAGTTTCCACTTGCTCCAATCTACGACAGGCGAGTTGCCGATGGTTCCCGTTCCGACCCACGCCACAAAGCCACACTTCGCCCAGAAGTTTCCGCTTTTATACAGCGCCGGAGAGCCGAACATGTGGCGATATTCCAGAATGGCATAGGCCATCGACTTGTCGCGATACTGCCCCTGATAGTAGCCGCGCAGGTCGAAAGGCGAGCCGAACGAGGGCAGTTCCGAATAGGGCACGTTACCCACGCTCATTTGCGTCTTGGCCACCCAGGCCAGCGTACTGCGCGGACGGAAAACATTCTTGAACTGCCGGTATTCCAGCTCGAACATCTCGTAGTTGTAATCGCCGCCCAGATATTTGCCGTAGATTTTGGCCATCGCGCTCAGCAGCATACCACGCGTGGGCGTAGCCACATCGTCGCGCGTGTCATATTGGATGAGTCCGCCGACGCCGATATTCAGGTACTTCGACTTGAACTTCTGGAAGTAAGGGTCTGCCGCCATCACCGGATTCACGTCCGTTGCCTTCGTGAAATTCAAATCCAGCAGCGTCCCCGCAAAGATATTCGGCTTGACTTCCCACACAAAGCGCGGATAGAATTGGAAATACGTGCGGTGATATTTGGTGGTCGAATCGCTGCGCACCACGTTTTCTATGGACTCGTACCCTTTGCCATAGTAATGCGAAGGCTCGTTTCGGAAACCGTAGTTTACGTAAATGCGAAAATGATTCTCCTTGAAGAACAACGTGCCTGCCCCCGCGACGATAATCGTCCCGTTCACCGAAATATTCACGCCGGCAGGGATGAAAGAACGTTTCGTTATCGAGTCGTTCTTATAGAAACGGAAGCTGGTCAGCACCGCGCCGCCGACGCCCAACGAAGACTCGGGCGCATAAGACGGTCCGCCCAGCACCGACAGCCAGACGTCTTTCGTCTCCCGAATGGAGTCTTTGCGCAGCTGCCTGTAATAGCGCCTCATCTGTCGCTCGTTCATCGGCTTTCCGTCCAACATCAACACCTCTTTCGCCACCGAATCGGCAAGCAGAACCGTGTCTGTCCGGTTCTCTTGCGCCATGCTTTGCAGTGGCATCATCACACATATTCCTATAAGACCGATTAGAAATTGCTTTAGCATCAGATACAAATTGTCAAATTCCGTGAATCTATTTTTTCTTAAAGCTTTAGTGATTTTTTCTTAAGAGAATCGGCCGGCATTTCCACGATGCTCGTGTCGTGGATGTCTTTCTTATAGTCGTACCCGCGCAGCGTATATTTTTCCAGTAGTGCGGGGAGCCGCTTCTTGAAATCCTCAAAGTCTTTCTGCTCCGGCATTGTCCATTGGATTTCGGAAAGCGCTGCCATGCGGGGTAATACCTGTTCTTCCATCTTTAGGCTGTCTGCCGTCCATTCCGTCCACATGCAAGCCTGCGCACCGATGATGTAGGTTTTCTCTTCATCCGTCAGTTCTTCCGGAACCGGCTCGAAATAATAGACACGCTTCACGCGGTTGATGCTTTCCAGCTTGTTCCAGTTTGGATTGCTGAAATAAAGGAATTGAATCGGCGTCATGATGACCGGATGATGCTGCCGTGCGGCTTCGATTCCACCTTCCGTGCCAGTCCACGACATGACCGTGATATTATCCGTCAGTCCGCCTTCTAAGATTTCGTTCCAGCCTAACACTTTCCGCCCCTGCGCATTGAGGAATTGCTCCATTTCACCCATAAAATAGGTCTGCAACTGGTTCTCTTTGGAGTGCTCCGGTGTATCCTTCAGTCCCAGCTCGCGTATCTTCGCCTGACATTTTGGGCATTCTCTCCAGCGCCTCTTCGGGCATTCATCCCCTCCGATATGGATATATTCCGACGGAAAAATCGCCAGGATTTCCGCAATCACATCTTTTGCGAACTGCAACGTCTCCTCATTCCCGGCGCAAAGCACCTCTGGATAAACCCCGAATTGACACGGAATCTGATAAGGTCCGCCCGTGCAGCCCAGTTCCGGATAAGAAGCCAAAGCCGCCATCATGTGTCCGGGCATATCTATCTCCGGAATCACCGTGATGAAACGTTCGGCGGCATACTGTACAATCTCTCGCGCCTCCTCCTGCGTATAGAATCCGCTGTGCGGTACGCCGTCGTATTCGCGCGTTACGCGGTCTATAAGGGTAGAGTCGCGCACCGAGCCTATTTCCGTAAGTTTGGGGTATTTCTTTATTTCGATGCGCCATCCTTGGTCTTCCGTCAGATGCCAATGGAAATAATTGATGTTGTGCAACGCCATCAAATCAATCAGTTGTTTCAAATAAGAGACAGGGAAATAATGCCTGCCCACATCTACCATGAATCCTCTGTAGGGGAAACGCGGATAATCCTCTACAACTCCGGATGGAATTGCCGCCAAGCAGTCCGTTCCCTTTACAATCGGCAACGCCTTGAAGAGTGTCTGAATCCCATGAAATACACCGGCCTCGCTTCCGCCTTTCAGCTGAATACCCGTTTCGGATACAGTCAGTTGGTAGCCCTCTTTCTCCTTTATCTCCTCAGATACGGAGAGCGCAATGCCATGCGATGCCGTTGCACCCGTGCGCACTTTCGGACAGATGTCCGTAACCTCTTCTATATAGGAAGAAAGAAGTTCTGCTGTTTTTTGTAGCTTCTCATTTCCTTCCGGATAAGTGATTGACGTTTGCCGGGTAACTACAAAAGGATTTTCTGCGACTTGCTGCGTTACATACTGAGGCAATGGGATTACTTTCAGGTCGCCGACCTCGACCGAAGGCGATGAACAACCGATGAACATCGTCAGGCACATCGTGCCGAATAAATGAAGATAAGGAACTTTCATGTCATAAATATTTCTGCAAAGGTAAATCTTTTCCCAGTCAAAACAAACATCGCTCGGATAAAATTGTCGCATTTCTCCCCACTGTTTGTCTCGTCTTCCCGAGAAAGAGATTTGCTGGTATGAAATATTTTTCGTTTCTTTGCCTCTTGGAAAACAAAGGGGTGCTTTCCTGCGAGAAAGCTGAGATTATACCCTCACACCTGATGCAGTTCGTACTGCCGTAGGGATTGTTTGAGAGACTTAGCCTGAATCTTATTCTATTCTCCAGCTTTGAAGCTCCTTTTGTTGTATAATTCTAAATCAATAAAGAGATGAAAGTAAAGGTAAACAACAAAGACTTGGAGTTAAACGGACAAAATTCCCTTCTGCAAATAGCTCAAACATTGGAACTCCCAGACAAAGGCGTGGCTGTGGCCGTGAACAATCGTATCGTCCGACGTGAAGATTGGGTGACCTATACCGTGCAGGAAAATGACCAAATCATAGTAATCAAGGCAGCTTGCGGGGGATAAACACAGTAAGAAAGAAATTTAACAAACGAAGTTATAATTCAAATAGAACATGGATAAATTAGTGATTGCGGGAAAGGAATTCAACTCCCGATTGTTCTTAGGAACCGGTAAATTTAAATCGAACGAATTGATGGAGAACGCACTCTTGGCTTCGGGTACGGAGATGGTTACGGTGGCCATGAAGCGTATCGACCTGGAAAATAAGGAAGATGATATGTTGCAACATATCATCCACCCACATATACAGTTGTTGCCGAATACTTCTGGCGTGCGTAATGCGGAGGAGGCCGTATTTGCGGCGCAGATGGCACGCGAAGCATTTGGAACCAATTGGTTGAAATTGGAGATACATCCTGACCCGCGCTATCTCTTGCCGGATACCGTCGAGACACTCAAGGCGACGGAGCAATTGGTGAAATTGGGCTTTGTGGTATTGCCCTATTGTCAGGCTGACCCTGTATTATGCAAGCAATTGGAAGAGGTAGGTGCAGCTACGGTAATGCCGCTTGGTGCACCTATCGGCACGAATAAAGGACTCCAAACGCGCGATTTCCTCCAGATTATTATCGAGCAGGCAGGTATCCCAGTCATAGTAGATGCAGGAATTGGTGCCCCCAGTCATGCAGCCGAAGCGATGGAGCTGGGTGCATCAGCTGTATTGGTCAATACGGCAATCGCGGTAGCAGGAGACCCAGTTCGTATGGCTCAAGCGTTTAAAGCAGCCGTAGAAGCAGGACGCGAAGCCTATGAAGCCGGATTAGGAGGTGTTTCTTCTACGTTGGAGGCCGTAGCTTCTTCCCCTCTGACTGCATTTTTAAATGAGGATTGACGGGTAAAACCAAGTTGAATGAAGGATATACCTTGTTTTTGTTTATAAATATGGAGAAAGAGAAGAAAGCATACGCACAACGCGAGAAAGTATATATGACAGGGAAGCTCTTCCCTTTTATCCGTGTCGGGATGCAGAAGGTAAACCTGACGCCTACAGTAGAAGTAAGAGACGGGAAGAAAGTGATGATTCCAAACGCACCTGTCTATATTTATGATACGAGCGGTCCATTCAGCGACCCGAATATTTCCGTCGATTTGAAAAAAGGATTGCCTCGGATGCGTGAAGCGTGGATTACGGAGCGCGGCGATGTGGAGCAATTGCCTTCCGTTACGTCTGAATATGGGAAGATGCGTCGTGAGGATAAAAGCCTTGACCACTTGCGATTCGAGCACATCGCATTGCCTTATCGTGCGAAAACGGGCAAATGTTGCACGCAGATGTTTTACGCGAAACAAGGCATAGTCACGCCGGAAATGGAGTATGTGGCTATCCGCGAGAACATGAATTGCCAAGAATTAGGCATCGAAACGCACATCACACCGGAATTTGTGCGTGATGAAATAGCTGCCGGACATGCGGTACTCCCTGCCAATATCAATCATCCGGAGAGCGAACCGATGATTATCGGGCGTAACTTCTTGGTGAAGATTAATACGAATATCGGAAACTCTGCGACTACTTCTTCCATTGATGAAGAGGTAGAAAAGGCTGTGTGGAGCTGCAAATGGGGAGGTGATACATTGATGGACCTATCCACAGGAGCCAATATTCACGAGACGCGCGAATGGATTGTGCGCAATTGCCCTGTCCCGGTCGGAACAGTTCCCATCTATCAAGCATTAGAGAAGGTGAATGGAAAAGTGGAAGACCTTACATGGGAGATATATAAAGACACTCTCATCGAGCAATGTGAGCAGGGAGTGGATTATTTTACAATTCATGCAGGTATCCGTCGGCATAATGTTCATTTGGCCGACAAGCGTTTGTGCGGCATCGTGAGTCGGGGTGGAAGCATCATGAGCAAGTGGTGCCTAATCCATGACAAGGAATCGTTCCTATATGAGCACTTCGATGACATTTGCAATATTCTTGCGCAATATGACGTGGCGATTTCATTGGGCGACGGTCTGCGTCCGGGTTCGATTTATGACGCAAACGACGAGGCACAGTTTGCCGAGTTGGATACGATGGGTGAGCTGGTTACCCTTGCATGGGAAAAGAATGTGCAGGCGTTTATTGAGGGACCCGGACATGTGCCTTTGCATAAGATAAAGGAGAATATGGAACGTCAGATAGAAAAATGCCACAATGCGCCGTTCTATACATTAGGACCGCTTGTAACGGACATTGCTCCGGCGTATGACCATATCACCTCTGCCATCGGAGCTGCCCAAATCGGTTGGTTGGGAACAGCTATGCTCTGTTACGTTACTCCTAAAGAACATCTCGGATTGCCAAACAAAGAGGATGTCCGCACGGGAGTTATCTCCTATAAGATAGCCGCCCATGCCGCTGACCTTGCGAAAGGACATCCGGGTGCGTTGATTCGTGACAATGCGCTTTCGAAGGCTCGCTATGAATTCCGTTGGCGCGACCAGTTCCATCTGAGTCTCGATCCTCACCGTGCGTTGGAGTATTATCAGGAAGGACAACACGAGGATGGAGAATATTGTACCATGTGCGGTCCGAATTTCTGTGCGATGCGATTGTCCCGCGATTTGAAAAGTGTTAATAATTAGGTAAAACTTGAATAGAATATGTTCTCAGAAGAATTAGAAAAAATAGATTGGGACCAGACTACGGCAGCTATCTATTCCAAAACGGAGGAGGATGTCCGCAGAGCATTGGCTAAAAATCATCCGGATGTGAATGATTTTATGGCGCTCATATCTCCAGCTGCGAAGCCATATTTGGAGATTATGGCACAACTCAGTTACAAATATACGCGCGAACGTTTCGGCAATACCATGTCGATGTTCGTTCCGCTTTACATCACCAATTCATGTACCAACTCATGCGTGTATTGCGGATTCCATATCAGCAATCCCATGAAGCGTACAATTCTCACGGAAGAGGAAATTGTGAACGAATATAAGGCGATCAAAAAGTTGGCGCCGTTCGAGAATCTGTTGCTTGTAACGGGAGAAAATCCGGTTAAGGCAGGCGTTCCCTACATTGCCCGTGCGCTTGATTTGGCAAAGCCTTACTTTGCAAATTTGAAGATAGAAGTGATGCCGCTTTCTGTCGACGAGTATCGGGAACTGACACACCATGGAATGAATGGAGTCATCTGCTTTCAAGAAACTTACCATAAGGCAAACTATAACATCTATCACCCGCGTGGCATGAAGTCGAAGTTCGATTGGCGTGTGAATGGATTTGACCGCATGGGACAGGCAGGTGTACATAGCATTGGTATGGGAGTATTAATTGGACTGGAAAGGGAATGGCGGACGGACGTAACGATGATGGCATATCATTTGCGTTATCTCCAAAAACATTATTGGAAGACGAAGTACAGTTTCAACTTCCCTCGTATGCGTCCGTCGGAGAATGGTGGATTCCAGCCGAACGTAGTAATGTCTGACAGGGAATTAGCCCAGCTTACTTTTGCTACTCGTATCTTCGACCATGACGTGGATATCTCTTATTCTACGCGCGAAAGTGCTTCATTCCGAGACCACATGGCTTGCCTCGGTGTCACTACGATGAGTGCCGAGAGCAAAACGGAGCCGGGAGGCTATTTCTCTTATCCGCAGACATTAGAGCAATTCCACGTAAGTGACGAGCGCACGGCCAAAGAGGTAACGGTTGCCCTTAAGCATATCGGTGTCGAGCCGGTGTGGAAAGATTGGGACAAATCCTTTGATTTGATAAAGTATGGAGCTTGAAAAATTCCGCTATGCCCGGCATCTTCTTCTTTCGGAAATAGGAGAGACCGGGCAACGGAAATTGTCGGAAGCCAAAGTGCTGCTGGTTGGGGTAGGAGGGTTAGGCTCTCCTATCGCTCTTTATCTTGCAGCGGCCGGTGTGGGGCGTTTGGGTTTAGTGGATGATGATGTGGTCTGCAAATCCAATCTGCAAAGGCAAGTGTTATATAGGGAAGAGGAAGTCGGGCTGTTAAAGGTCGAGTGTGCATCTCGCAGGTTGAAAGAGTTAAATAGCGAACTGAAAGTTGATGTTTATCCTTTCCGTTTGACAAAAGAAAATGCATTGGAATTGATTTCACAATATGATTTGGCGATAGACGGATGTGATAATTTCCAGACACGCTATTTGTTGGATGAGGTAACGCGACAATTGGGTATACCATATATATATGGTGCAATCCGGGAATTCGATGGGCAGGTCGCAGTCTTTAATTTACCCGGCGGTTGTTCTTATCGCAATTTGTATCCTGAAAAGGAAATGATGGAAATGCCGGCTCCTCCGAAAGGTGTATTGGGTGTGTTGCCCGGCATCGTCGGATGTGTGGAGGCCTCTGAGACCATCAAGCTTATTACAGGATGCGGCGAGCCATTGAACAGACGACTTTGGACGATTGATTTATTGACCATGCAAAGCTGCCTGTTGAATCTTGACGAAAACAGATAACTGCCTCGTACCTGCGTGCAGTTTCGGAATGAGGAAAGAGTATCTGTTAAAAAGTTGATAATAAGTATATATATATATATATGGATAGAAATTGTGTCGTAAAACATATGAAATTAATGAGAAGATTTTTTAGAAATAATTTGGTACTTCAAAATAAAGTCTGTAAGTTAGCGGTACAATAATAAAGAAACAAGTATTAACCTCTAAAATAGATAAGGCCATGACAAAGACGATCACGTTTAACGAACTTCGTAAGATTAAAGATAGTTTACCAGACGGTAGTACTCATCGTATCGCAGACGAATTAGGAGTTTCAGTGGAAACCGTTCGTAATTACTTTGGAGGACAAAATTTCCAAGAGGGGAAGAGTTGCGGTATTCATATCGAACCCGGTCCGGACGGAGGTTTGGTCGTGCTAGATGATACAACAATCTTGGATCGTGCGATGCAAATATTGGCAGAAAGCCAGCAAGCATCAGCACCCGAAGCGTAAAAAACAAACGTTTTCTTATTCATTTTTTGTAATCCCGGAGTAATGTGTAAATTATAGAACAAACTTACTCTGGGATTCTTGCCTTATAATTTTTAATTGCTTTAAAGGGAAAAACGATGGAAGACAGATTAATAACATTGGCTATTCATACTTTTGAAAAGGCACAGATATTAAGAATGATACTCGAGGCGGAAGGCATAGAAGTATATATTCATAATGTGAATCAAATCCAACCCGTGATTTCAGCAGGGGTGCGCGTTCGGATTAAAGAAAGTGATTTGCCTCATGCCTTGCGCATTATCGAGGATTCCCAGTGGCTGGAAAGCCTTGAAAAAGAGAAAAAAGAAGATGAAGAACCTAAACGGAAACGAATATTGGTGCCGGTGGACTTCTCGGATTATTCTCTGAAAGCGTGTGAAATAGCTATTAATTATGCTCATAAAGCAGACGCAGATGTAATGATTATGCACGCTTATTATAGCGTTTATTATCCTTCGGCCATACCATTAGGCGATACATTGGCTTATCAGGCAAACGAAGAAAGCATACGCCGGACGTTGGAACGGGTGCAGACGGATATGACTCACCTTTGTTCAGAGCTTGATGCACAGATGGAAAAAGGTGTATTGCCTACGGTAAAATATGATTATACCTTACGCGAAGGACTTCCGGAAGAGGAAATTATTGCTTTCGGAAAGGAATACCGACCGGATATGATTGTAATGGGTACACGCGGAAAAGACCAAAAGGATATTGATTTGATAGGAAGCGTTACAGGAGAAGTCATCGAAGTGAACAAGGTACCGGTGCTGGCTATTCCTGAGAATGTACCTTTCAATGATTTGAATGCGGTGAAGAACATAGCGTTTGCCACATCGTTCAGCCAGAGAGACTTGATTGCGTTTGATCGTTTTATGGAAGTGATAAAAGGATATGATATGCAGATCCATTTGTTCAATATCTCGACCAGCCGCGATGAATGGAATGAAATTCGCCTGACCGGAGTTAGGGAATATTTCCAGAAACAATATCCGGAAGCGATTATCTCTTATACTGTGCTGGATGATGGCGATTTACTTTTAGCTATAGAAAAGTTTGTGCGGGATAAACAAATCGACCTGATAGCCTTGACTACCTATCGGCGGAATATTTTGGCACGGATTTTAAATCCAAGTATAGCCAAGAAGATGCTCTTTCATACTGATACGCCATTATTGGTTATGCATGCATAGGATGGACGGTCTCTGTAGAAAATAGGCCTATCTTTTTACGGAAAAGATAGTTAGTTTTGGAGAAAAACATAACTATATTTACTGATAAACATAGACTTATTTTTTTTGAAAAATTAGCTGGAATCTAATCCTGTTTACTTAGGAGAACGTTGTATATTTGTTCGCCATAAACGTAATGGGGAAATAAGCAATGGATAGATATTAATTATTAAGACAAGGGATGAACTGCTTCAGATTAAAATAGGGTAAAATGACATTATTCGTGGTGTTGTTTGTGATGATAAATTATTTGTATTAGATACGAATTTGGCAGTTCATAAAGTATGACCCTTCATGGGATAATTAATCGATGGATAGAGTAAATGTTGTAAGGCGAATACAAACAAATGTAGAGCTATTGTGCGAGGTAAATGCTCCGGAATTCCAATATATTCCGTTGCATCAAAAAACATCACCCTCTGTATCTCAGATACGGAAGGTGATGGCTTTTTTACGTTCTGTTATCTTTCCCGGCTTTTTTGATGAGGAGCAGAATATTACTTTGGAAACTTTACCTTATTACATAGGTGTTTATTTGGAAAAGGTTTATGATTTGTTGCAAGAGCAGATATATAATAGTCTCTGTTTTGAAGCTGAGACTTGTTGTAGTTCTGTGCGGCAGGAAGCATCTGATTTGGCTGTATCTTTCATCGACCGGCTTCCAAAGTTAAAGTATTTGCTATCTACGGATGTGAAGGCAATATTGGATGGCGACCCTGCCGCTAAGAGTATGAGCGAGGTAATATTCTGTTATCCGGCTATATTCGCAATGTTGCATCAACGTGTTGCTCATGAATTGTTTCAACTTAATATACCTGTTCTGCCACGGATGATTACAGAGTTAGCACATTCGGCAACCGGAATAGATATTCATCCCGGAGCACAAATCGGCGAATATTTCAGTATGGACCACGGGACAGGTATTGTTGTAGGACAGACATCCATTATTGGAAATCATGTCCGATTATATCAGGGTGTAACATTGGGTGCTAAGAACTTTACTTTAGATGAAGAAGGGTTGCCTATGGATATACCTCGCCATCCGATTATTGAGGATAATGTAACGATTTACTCGAATGCTTCAGTATTGGGACGGATTACCATAGGAGAAGGCTCTGTAATTGGCGGAAATATTTGGGTAACGCGTAGTATTCCACCTAATACGGTGTTGACGCAAAGCCGTGCTCAAATAAAATAATCTCAATGAAATACGAAGTATGCGATATGCCCATGTCTTAATCGGTGCTGCTACATCGGGTAGCGGTAAGACTACTCTCACATTGGGATTGCTAAAGAGTTTGGTGCGTCGTGGTAAGTTTATTCAGGCATTTAAGTGCGGACCTGATTATATTGATACGTGGCATCATCAGTTAGCTACCGGTAAGCCGTCTATTAATCTTGACCGATTTATGATGTCGGATGAGCATATCCGTGAATTGTACCATCGTTATGCTTCGCAGACGGAGGTAGCAATAACGGAGGGTGTAATGGGGCTCTTTGATGGTTATCAAGGGATGCAGGGAAGCTGTGCTGAGATAGCCGAGATGCTGCATATTCCGGTGATATTGATAGTGAATGCGCGGAGTACGGCTTACTCTGTTGCTCCGTTGCTGTATGGCTTTAAGTACTTTAAACCGGAATTGAATATTGTCGGAGCAGTATTCAATTTTGTTTCTTCGGAGAGTCATTATGCGTTTCTGAGGCAGGCTTGTGCAGATGCAGGTGTCGAGCCTTTGGGTTATTTGCCGAAACAAGTTGAGGTTTCTATCCCGAGTCGGCATTTGGGTTTGGCTATGGGTACGGATTCTAAATTCGATGTTTTCAGTGGGCGGATCGCTGATTTGGTAGAGCAATCAGTTGATATTGAGCGCTTGCTTGCACTTACATGTGCGGAAAAGCCCGAGCCTTTGGCTGTTTCATGTGCCTGTAATATGGGTAAAAGAATAGTAGTGGCGCAGGATGAGGCCTTCAATTTTGTCTATGCCGAGAACATAAAAGCATTGATGCAGGAGGGCAATGTGATTTATTTCAGCCCTTTGCATGATGCAGAGGTGCCTGATGCGGACTTTGTTTATCTGCCTGGTGGTTATCCGGAGTTGTATGCAAAAGAGTTATCGTTCAATGCTTCCATGCGTGCTTCTCTTTATCAGTATGTAGAACGTGGCGGGCGGATGCTGGCAGAGTGCGGAGGGATGATGTATTTGTGTCGTTCACTGACCGACAAAGAAGGATGTACTTATCCGATGGTTGGCATTTTGCCCCAAGAAGCTACGATGGAGAACATGAAGTTATACTTGGGTTATCGCCTTTTGCAATGTGGTGCGTACCGCTTGAGAGGGCACGAATTTCATTATTCGTCGGTAAAGAATATGGATAAGGCGTTGGTTTCTTGTGCGGAAGCTTGGAATGCGCGTGGCGGGAAGGCGGAGGTTCCGTTGTATCGGTATAAGAATCTTTTGGCCGGATATACGCATTTGTACTGGGCGGATGCGGCTTCCAATCAATGGTTTAAGGATTTTCTTTCAGGGAAATGGTAAGGATAGAAATAATAGGTAGTAGGATAAAGGCAAAAAGATACTGAACAACAGACCGTTTCATAACTATGATCTGATCAGACCATAGTTATGAAACGGTTTGTGTGCTAAGGGAAATAGAAAAAAGGTGCTGACATGGAAGATAAAACAAGGCATATTACCCGAAAAGTGGTCTGGGGCTATCTGCTAATTCTACTGATAGCCGTCTGCTCTGTGTACTATGTGTTTACAGTGATTCAGCAGCTTGCCGTAGAAGATAAGCCGGATGCGCTGAACCGTGAGAAGGTTTATCTGGTAACGAATACCTTATCGCTGATTTACGAAAGTGAGGCACTGGGGCAATTGGTGGGAATGCCTCAGAACGACCTGAGAAACTTCAACCGAAAGATGAGGAAAGCGCATCAGAATCTGGACTCGTTGCGCGTCTTACTGACTGACTCTGTGCAGCGACTGAAAGTAGATACGATTCAGAACCTCCTGAGGCAGAAGCGCAGGAATACGCTTCGGCTTTTGGAAACACTTAATGAATGGAACGCAGGGAGGCTATATGTGGAGAACATTGAAAGGGTGATAGCCGTGCAGGATTCGGTGATACGTCAACATAAGCCGGATTCGATTGTCCCTACGGTGCAGGAGATTGTCGAGGTGGAGCAGGATACGATAATTGTACCTAAGAGGAAGCGGGGATTCTTTAGACGCTTGGCCGATGTTTTTTCCTCAACCAGTCAAGAAGACACGAGCTATGTGGTGAATACAACCCGTAAGTTGATGGCTGATACGATACGAATCGATTATAATCCGTCGGATACCATTGTGCAGATATTGAGGAGCTTGCAGGATACGGTGGCAGGCCAACGCAAGCAATTGTCTGACATTCTGCTCCAGCGTGCCAATAATCTGCGTTATAATAATACGGTAGTGTCGAGCAAGATTAACCAGATGCTTCGTGCGATAGAGGAGGAAGAGATGGAAGAATCCTTTGCGCGGGTGCAGCATAGGCAGTTACTTTTGCGTGAGACAACACGCACTATTGCCGGAGTGGGTATGGTGGCTATCCTTGTGGCGATTATCTTCTTGATTATTATTATTCGAGATATTTCCAGAAATCATTATTATCGCCAGCAATTAGAGAAGGCAAAGCAATATGCAGAAGACTTGTTGCGGATTCGTGAGCGCTTGATACTGACGATAAGCCACGATATACGTGCTCCGCTCTCTTCTATAATAGGTTATATCGAGCTTCTGTTGCGCCGTAATCCGGACGAACGCCAGCGGTATTATTTGGACAATATGACCGGCTCGTCACAACATATCCTTTCGCTGGTGAACGACTTGCTGGATTATCATCGCTTGGAATCCGGGCAGATGGAGATTCATCCAGTTCCTTTTTCGGTTGCTGCTTTGATGCAAGAGATTTATATTAGCTTCAAACCGCTTGCCGATGCGAAAGGATTGTTGCTGAACTTGGATTTGAATCCGACTTATATGGATCTGACGTATTTGGGCGATACAATCCGAATACGCCAAGTGGTGAATAACCTCTTGTCGAATGCGATTAAGTTCACATCCGAAGGAAGCGTGGCTTTGCGTGTAGCTATCCTGCAAAAGGGCGAGCGGATGTATGAGTTGGATGTAACCGTGTCGGATGCAGGTCCCGGAATTCCAGAGTCGGAGCAGGAACGTATATTTGGCGACTTTACTCGTCTGGCAGGTTCAGACAAAGTAGAAGGATTCGGTTTAGGGCTTTCCATCACGCGTCGTTTGGTGGATTTGCTGAGAGGTACGTTGAATTTGCATAGCGTAGTTGGACAAGGAAGTGACTTTATGCTGACGATTCCGATTCCACAATCCGAAAGGGAAGTAATCATCTTACCTGCACCGGAAGAAAAGCAAGATAAGCAAATCGTTTCTTTGCCGGAAGACTGTACGGTTCATTGCTTATTGGTAGATGATGATGCGATTCAGTTGGCCTTGACCGAAGAGCTTCTGAAGCGAAGCCGAGTGGAAGTGGTATGTGTATCGAATCCTTATTCCGTATTGGATATATTGGAAAATACAACTTTCGATGCTATTATTACGGATATACAGATGCCGGGAATAGATGGTTTTCGTTTGTTGCAAATGATTCGAAAATCGGGTATTCCGGGTATGGACAACGTACCGGTGATAGCTCTTTCGGCAAGTGTGGCGAATGGACATAACCATTATATCGAAGCTGGTTTTACGGGTTTCCTCAATAAACCTTTTACGGCAGAACAATTGATAGAATTGCTGAATCAATTGTTAACGATAAATTTGGAACCTGTTGTGAAAATAGATTTCTCAACGCTTACTGCCTTTGCCGGTGAAGATAAAGAAGCCTCTGCTTCTATCTTGCGGACATTTACCGAAGAGACGGACAAGAGTATCCAATTGTTAAGCATTGCATTAAAAGCTCGGAACCGGATAGAAGCCTCGCGCCTCTCACATAAATTGATTCCACTCTTAACGATGTTGGGCGCAAATAATCTGGTGCAGAAACTTCGTATCTTGGAAAAAAATGATGGAGAACTGACGGATGAAAGTTGGTTGACCTTGTTGGATGAGGTGATCGAGAATGTCTCAGATATTGTTCGGCAAGCAAAGGAAAAGTGTGGATAAGATGTGCAATCAAATTGTGGAATTATTCTACACTTCTTCTGCAGAAAATCCACAAGTTCCACATGGTTTTTTTATGGATTTTAGGTTTAACAGACTCTTTTTGCTGATGAAAAAAGCTTTTTCTCTTCAGAAAAGCAGAAAAACAAGCACAAAAAGTAAGTTTGGCACGGAATTCGCATATAACAAAATGACATACATAATTAAGTGTTTCTACATTTATCCGTTTTTATAGGTTAAGTCTTATTTTAGAAAGGTAAAAGAGTAGTAAGTTAAAGTGTTTTTTTGATTAAGTCTGCTAATGAGAGGTTCCTCGTGAGAGAGAGCCTCTTTGTTTTTTATGTTAACGTGGGTTCGATATAAGAAAGCAGATTACGGCAGGAGAACGGTTCCCTGTTCATTACCCG
>CAZOKT010000036.1:0-15172 GCA_964580505.1 uncultured Parabacteroides sp.
GATACAAAATTGTTTTTGAGAACGGTCTGTAATCCTTAACTCTATTGTCTTTGTATCCCACAACCCATATTTATATTTCCTCTCAGATTCGAAAATGGTAATTATTTCACCAATTTCAACTCTTCTATCAAACGTGGGCATTTGCCCCATTTGTCAATCATGAAGAGAACGGCTCGAATATCCACACCGATACAACGCTGAAGTTCCGGCTCGAAAGCGATATCGCCGCTCATCGCTTCCCAATTACCATCGAAAGCGAGACCAATCAGGCGTGCATTCTTATCGAAGATAGGACTACCGGAGTTTCCGCCGGTGATGTCGTTGCTGGTCAAGAAACAAACCGACAAATCTCCGTCGGCATTGGCATACTGGCCGAAATCACGATTGCGCACAAGGTTTAATATTTCCGGTTGAACCCGGAATTCATCACTGGTCGGGTCTTGCTTTTCCAAGATGCCTTTCTCGGTAGAATAATAGTTGTACCAAGCTGCATCATAAGGACGATACCCGCCGATGCTGCCGTAGCTCATGCGCATAGTGAAGTTGGCATCCGAGTAGAACGTCTTTTCCGGTTGCATCTCCATCAAGCCAGCAAGGAACAAGCGTTCACCTTTAGAAATCTTATCCGATGATTCATTCAACTTCTGGCGCAAATCAATCAGCGCGACAAAAGAAGAGAGATTCAATTCAAAAGCCGGATCATTCTTTAGCTTTGCATTCTTTTTGGGATCGGAAATCAGCTGTACGATGTTGTCATACGAGAGTAGTTTGGTCTTTTTGAACACATCGGCTGCATACTTCTTGTAATCTCCTTTATATTTCTTGTTGATTTTCGCAAATACATCCGGTTGATACTTGGTGGGAATACGTTTGTTGGCTATTTCCATCATTGCCGCCAGACACTCTTGGTCAAGTGTCGGTTCATAATCTTTAAAAAATGGCTGGACGATGTCTTCGAGGAAAATCTGCTTCTCTTCTTGCGTTGAACCTTCAGGGTCGAAGCTGTTTACCATACGAGCCAAGCGTACGATTTCCATTCCGCTTAACGATTCCGTCAGGTAAGTCATTGCTTTGTACACTTCATTGGATGAAGTATAACCTTCTTCCATAAGTGTCAATACTTCTCCATATCTTACCTTGCGATCAGAATCCTGAGCCACCCAAGCAGCAAACTCTTTTTCCAATTCCTGCTTGCGGGCAATGACATCCAGTTTAGCCAAGCCATTGTTCATGCCAATAGAGTTTTTCCAATAGTTTGAACTTCCGGCATATTTAGAAGCGTATTTGATACGAACGGCATCACTAGCTGACATAGCACGCTTCCATATTTCCTGCTTGATACCACGAACCTCAATACGAGGTTTGTTGCTGCTCTCAATACGTCGTTCTATGCCCCATGAGCAGAGATAACGACTTGTACTTCCAGGAAAACCGATGGTCATTGCATAATCTTTGTCGGCATAACCTTGCAATGAAACTTCGGCCACATATCTCGGTTGATAAGGCTTATTGTCTTTACTATAATCAGCCGGTTCGTTATTGGTATTTGCATAAACACGGAAGACAGAAAAGTCAATCGTATGGCGCGGCCACATCCAATTGTCCGTATCCCCGCCGAATTTGCCCATTGACGAAGGTGGAGCAAATACCATGCGCACATCACGGAATACATTATAAACTACCAAGTAGTATTTATTATCCGAATAGAAAGGAACCACTTGTGCTTTCTTGAATTCATCAACGCCAATAGAGTCGCATAACACCTGACTGATAGAATCAGCCGCCGTGATGCGCTTGTACTCATCTTCTATTTTATCGATTTCGCCATTAATACGGTTGGTAACATCAATGGTCTCACGCAGATAACTAACTGTCAATCCCGGAACCGGAAGTTCCTCTTCTTTCGATTGCGACACGAATCCATCCTGTAAATAATTATGTTCTACGCTGCTCAATTGCTGGATAGAGCCATAACCACAATGGTGGTTGGTAAATATCAAACCTTCGTTTGAAACCGTAATGCCCGTACATCCTCCACCGAAGATAACCACTGCATTTGCCACACAGGGATCAGTTTCGCTATACAATTGCTCGTAAGGGAGGATAAAGCCCAGCTCTTTCATACGAGCCAAATTCTGTTTGTTCAGTTCTTTCAGCACCCACATGCCTTCGTCGGCGTAAGTAGGCGTTAAAGCAGCAAACAAAACCAGAATACTTCCAATCAGATTCTTTAAATTCATTGTCGTTTTAATTATTTAATCATTAATAGTACATTTTCCCAATTGACCACAAAGATATAAAAACTCGCCTACATACGGATGAATTTAGGAGAAATAATGCAAACTGTTGGAAATGAATGGAGATATGTGGTTTTATTTCAAGATATGATAGATTTCATAATTGAAATCCCCACCTATGAATCGGAAAATATAGTGAATATTTTTTGAGTTTATAAGTTTGTCATACTTTAAGACTAAACTTATAAACTCAAACTTAAAACTTTATTGTAGAAATTCTGCCAATGATTCCGGCAAATAGAAGGTATTGTTCTTATCCACATAAACAATAACGGAGTTCAATCGGATTTCGTCTTCACCCTTTTTACCCGCTTTTACGACATTGGTAAAGGCGTGGATAGTCAATTGCTTTTTCTTATCTTTCTTGTTCTTAACTACTAATGTCGGAGCCGATTCGCCTTCCTCAGCCGGAATAATTTCGTATGTATAATCTTTGAACACGTCTGCATGACGAGCGAAATATTTATTACTCATGTCGCTAAGGAAAGTGGAGTCAAAACCATATAAGCTGCACAAATAGTGATTGAGTTCGATATTCGTATACATTCCCATCGGACGTGTGCCTTGCGGATGGTAACTTGCAAGAAATACTTCTTCGCCGGTATGCCCATGAGTTGTAAAACCTATGCAAGTGCGATTGGTAATAATTTGTGACATTAATCCTGCCAAAGAGTTACTATACATCGAGGCTTTGCTTCTCTCATGCCGTTCAGCTTCCGGAATAGAGCTGTACTTATAATCTTTACAATTATTGAGAGCTTCCAATTCTTCTGTGGAAAGTTCGAATCCTGCTTTCTCTTTGAAAAGTTTCTGGACTTCTGAATTCGGTATTTCGTTTACTGCCTTTGCAAAGCCTTCTGCTGTAAGTTCGAAGCGAGACAGTTGTCCGAATAGGTCGTCTTTAGTCAATTTATCATAACCTGTGCATGATTCGCGACCAATGCTAATACCGCTATTTCCATGGTCGGAAGTGATAATAACCGTCGTCTCCCCATTTTGGCGTGCAAATTCCAATGCTGCGCCTACAGCACGGTCAAATGCAAGGAAATCAGTAGTAACTCCCACCGGATCATTTGCATGGGCAGCCCAATCAACTTTGCTTCCTTCTACCATAAGGAAGAAACCGTTATCATTCTTCGATAGCTTCTCGATAGCTGTACGAGTCATCTCTTCTATTGAAGGTTGCTCTTCCGGATTACGATCTAAATCATAAGCCATCTCTCGATCACCATACAGTGCCCACATCTTACTATTCGTATCGGAACGCATAGCATTAAGGTCATTACGGTAAACAGAGTATCCGTTTTCTTTCAGATAACTTTCCATTTCTTCGTTCAGAATAGATGCTCCTCCACCTATCACAACATCCAAATCATTATGCACCATTTGTGGAGCAATCCATTCATATTTTCCACGGTTATAACTATGTGCCGAACAGTCGGCAGGTGTTGCATGAGGAAATTCGCAAGTGAATACTAATCCGGTAGCTGCACCTTTAAATATCTTGGCTGCTTCCAAAACTGTCATAGTTGGTTGATACGCACGATTCGGATCTACCGGATAAATGTCATCTTTCCCGCAAGCATAGGGATAAGTTGATACAAAACCGGTAATGGTGGGTTGGCCTGACATATAACAAGAAGTTGTAGGTGCCGAATCCCCAATCGGAGCATTTGAAGAATGGGTTCGTACAGTCCCGCAAATATACGGGTCGATATTCAAGTTAGGTTTCTCCGGATTCGTATACCATTGCAACCAGCGCGCAGTAGACACGGCAGCTAAAGAGGTTCCATCACTGATGAACAGGATTACGTTCTTGGTAGGTTTGACGTCTTGAACGTCGGCTGCTTTCGCCGGAATAATCATCAGGACGAACAGCAGGAATAAACTTAAAGTCCTTTTCATGTTTATACGAAATTTATTGTAATAGATTGATTATTTCTTCGGAGAATTGCGTCAGTTTTTCGCAACCATCAGATGTTACTAAGTAAGTATTCTCTATACCTACTGCTCCAATGCCAGGCAAAACGAACTTTGGCTCTAAGGCAAAAATCATGTGTTCTTCCAGCGTCTCTTTCGAACGGGGAGTTAATACCGGAAGCTCATTTATTTGGAGTCCGACTCCATGTCCTACGAATTTTGCCTGTTGCTCAGTGCCCATGAAATTTCCAGCTAATCCTTCTTCCGAAGCAATACGAAGAGCAAGGTTATAAAGGTCTGCACAAGCTACACCAGGACGCGTAACAGCTGCTATCTCTTGGTGAATCCTACAAGATACCTCATGAGCACGATAAGCTTCCTCGCCGAGCTTGCCAACCGAAAAGACACGTGTCATGTCAGTCATATAAGGAGAATAGTTTCCTGCCATATCGACCATGATGGCCATGCCCTCTTTAAGTAGCGTGCCGTTGGCACCTAATGGACAAGAAGGATTCATACCACCTCCGCCCAATGCAAAGTCGAAAGGAGAAGGCGTTCCTGCATTATCTCCGGCTAAGATGCTCCCCATAAAAATCTCCATATTGGCACCAAAAGCACGAAACAGCCCGAGAGAGCCGTGCAATCGCATACGGTGTTCTATTTCAAATTGGAATTCCAAGTCAGTCATACCCGGACGAAAACAAGATGGGATTTCTTGGTAAACGGCTTCATGCCGACGAGCACACAGGCGAGTTTGTTCAATTTCATACGGAGTCTTTACTCGCCGGAGCATTCGCAATGTAGAGGTAGCATTAGCCGTTTCTTCCGGATGAAATACCGCAAGCAATCGGTTGTATTCCGAATATGTCAATTCATCTGCTTCTAACATGAGATGCTTGGGCATTGGGATGCCTTTCTCTTGGAATACTTCCGGTATCTGCTCCGGTTTGCGGATATATACGACATGTTCTCCTTGCAATCCGTTTGGTCGTTTTACAAAAAACCATGGCTCACCTTCAGCTGGAAGATAGAAATAACCATTATATATCTTTCCCGTAACATAAAACAGGTTGACATCACCACTGAGCAGGCAGCCCTCTATCCCACTCTGTTGCATGATCATCTGAATGCGATGCCATTTCAGACGAAAATCTGTTATAAATTCTTGCGAAATCATTTATGTTTTCTATCAATTATAACGAAGTGCAACTTTATGCATATTAGAAATTGCCTTTACTTGTTCTTAATCTTATTCCACGTATCTTTCAACGATACGGTTCGATTGAAAATCAGTTTTCCGTCTTTACTATCCGGGTCTAAGTTGAAGTAGCCGATACGTTGGAATTGGAAATAAGCAAGAGGTTTTTGCTCTGCTAAGAATTTCTCGACGTAACAGTTCGTCAATATTTTCAAGGATTCCGGATTAATCATCTCTTTCATGGCATCCAATGAGGAGTAACCTTCGTCCTTTAGCCGGGCTAATTCGTCGCGTGGATTTTCCACTTGCCAGAGACGGTCATACAGACGGACTTCTGCAGGCAAGCAATGTGCACGACTTACCCAATGTAGTGTGCCTTTCACTTTCCGGTTGCTATCCGGCATTCCACTCTTGGTATTCGGGTCATATTCGCAATACACCTCTACTACATTTCCATCCGCATCTTTCTTGCAACCCGTACACTTCACGATGTAAGCGTTCTTGAGTCGTACTTCTTGTCCGGGCGTCATGCGGAAAAATTTCTTTGGTGCATCTTCCATGAAGTCCTCGCGTTCCATCCAGAGTTCACGACTAAATTCGATGATGTGCGAACCGGCTGACGGGTCTTCCGGATTATTGATGGCTTCCATTTCTTCCACTTTCCCTTCCGGATAGTTGGTGATCGTCAGCTTCACAGGGTCTAAGACTGCTGATACGCGCGTGGAGCGTTGATTCAAATCTTCTCGGACGGCACTCTCCAAGAGGGAGAACTCGTTCAGAGCGTCATAGGTTGTATAGCCTATCTTATCCACAAACTTACGAATGGATTCGGGCGAATAGCCTCTGCGTCGGAAAGCACAGATAGTCGGCATACGCGGGTCGTCCCAGCCATTGACCAAGCCTTCTTTCACCAAAATGAGCAGATTCCGCTTGCTCATCAATGTATAATTGAGATTCAATTTATTGAACTCCGTCTGGCGCGGGCGATTGTCATCCAAATCTTTGCCCTCCTTCAGCCAATCAACAAACAGATCATATAACGGACGATGCGGCACAAACTCCAGCGTACATAAGGAATGGGTTACTCCTTCAAAGTAATCGCTCTGTCCGTGTGCGAAATCATACATCGGATAGACTTTCCACTTCGTACCTGTGCGATGGTGCGGCGTCTTCAGGATGCGATAGATAATCGGGTCGCGAAAGTGCATGTTGCTATTTGCCATATCTATCTTGGCACGTAGCGTCATTGTACCTTCCTCAAATTCGCCGGCGTTCATTCGTTGGAAAAGGTCGAGGCTCTCTTCGACAGGGCGATTACGATAAGGGCTTTCTACGCCGGGTTGCGTCGGAGTGCCTTTTTGCCGTGCGATCTCTTCCGAACTTTGTTCGTCTACATAAGCCTTGCCTTCTCTAATCAACCGGATGGCAAAATCATATAATTGCTGGAAATAATCGGATGCATAGTAAACTTGGTTCCAATGGAAACCTAACCATTTGATATCCTCTTCGATGGCATCGACGTATTCCATGTCTTCTTTTACGGGATTGGTATCATCAAAGCGTAAGTTACATGTACCGCCATAACGTTCGGCAATTCCAAAGTCTAAGCAAATTGCTTTGGCATGTCCGATATGCAAATAGCCGTTGGGTTCAGGTGGAAAACGAGTCTGTACGCGTCCTCCATTCTTCCCTTCCGCCAAATCTTTCTCGACGGCTACTTCAATGAAGTTCAAGCTCTTTTTGCTTTCGGCTTCGTTTGTATTGATTTCACTCATATAAATAAAAATTTCTTTACATGGCAAAGGTAGAAATAAATTGAGAATTGGCAATTCACTATGTAAATTATTCCGCGATGTTTTGCGTGCTTTGACGATTCGCCCTCAAATTCGTATCTTTACGCCGTTTTTTATTTAGAATAAGCAATGGGAAGACTGACTGAAGAGGAAAAGTTGTTTCACAGGGTCGAGGAGAAAGTTCGGAAGGCTATCCGGGAGTACGAATTGATTGCGGAGGGCGACAAGGTGCTGATTGGCGTGTCCGGCGGGAAGGATTCGTTGGCTTTACTGGAATTGTTAGGTAGGCGGGCACGTATTTTCCGACCCAAGTTCCGGTTGCTTGCCGTGCATATCGTCATGCGGAATATCGCTTACAGTTCCGACACGGAATACCTCCGGAAATGTGCGGAGGAATACGACATTCCTTTCCTTCTGCATGAGACAAGTTTCGATGCTTCTACCGACAAACGCAAATCGCCCTGCTTCCTCTGTTCGTGGACACGCCGCAAAGCTCTTTTCGAGATAGCCAAGGCTAACGGTTGCCGCAAA
The DNA here is from genome assembly GCA_964580505.1 of uncultured Parabacteroides sp. Taxonomy (GTDB): domain Bacteria; phylum Bacteroidota; class Bacteroidia; order Bacteroidales; family Tannerellaceae; genus Parabacteroides. The sequence continues at coordinate 7,740 of CAZOKT010000036.1, forward strand.
ATCGCTTTAGGACATCATCAGGATGATATTCTGGAGACATTATTAATGAATTTGACGCATCAAGGCGCGTTCGGGACAATGCCTCCGAAGCTGACCATGAACAAGTTCGACATGGAGATTATCCGTCCGCTCTGTTTAGTAAGCGAAAAGGAGCTGGTGGCTATCGCGGCGTGGCGCAACTACCACAAGCAAATCAAGAATTGTCCGTATGAATCCGCTTCCAGCCGGCAATCCGTAAAGAAGATACTGGCACAGCTGGAAGCCATCAACCCGGACGCTCGCCACAGTCTCTGGGCGAGCATGACGAATATCCAATCCGATTATCTGCCTAAAAAGAAAAAATAGAGCGACAGGAGTCCCTTAGCCATTGTCAATCTCGCGAATGATACGGCAAGGATTCCCTGCGGCCAAGACATTAGCGGGCAGGCTCTTCGTCACCACACTGCCGGCTCCTATCACCGTATTGTCGCCTATCGTCACGCCGGGCAATATGCAGACTTGCGCACCTATCCACACATTATTCCCTACGGTAATAGGGCGGGCATACTCCAAACCTTTGTTACGCCGCTCCACGTCCAACGGATGCCCGGCCGTATAGAAACCACAACTCGGGGCGACAAACACATTGTCGCCAAACGTTACTTTTGCTTCGTCCAATATCACGCAGTTCATGTTCATAAAGAAGTTCTCTCCCACCTCGATGTTGTAGCCATAGTCGCAAAAGAAGGGCGAAACGATGGTGAACGTTCCCTTTGTCTTTCCGAACAGCCGGCACAACAGCGCCCGGCGTTCTTCCGTCTTCGACGGAGGCATCAGATTCAACGCATGAGTCAGCTCAGCACATATCGCACGTTCTCTCAATAGCTCCTCGTCATAATTTGCATCATACAAAAGTCCCGCTTTTGCCTTTTCCTTTTCTGTCATTGTCTTCGCACGTTTAAGATTATCCGGCGAAGGTAAGAAAAAAAGGGTTTGTTATGCGAAAACGCCGCATAGATTGAAAATTTTATCAAATCGAACTTGTGCGACAGGGCTGGCGGAAACAAGGGAATGGCGTCGCACACGTGCGATGCCGCTTTTGTCGATTAGGAAATCCCGTCGCAGTTGTGCGAAGTCATTTCCTGAAACGAGGGAGAGCTGTCGCAGTTGTGCGATACCTTCTCCTCATGACGGGGGATGGTGTCGTACTTGTGCGACACGGCTCCTCTGCGCAGAAAAGCCCTGTCGTACAAGTACTATTCGGCTACCTGAAGCCAAGAAGAGCTGTCGAACAAGTGCGATGTCATCCTCCGAATTATTTTTTTTATTTTGTAGAAATGAAACGAGATTTCAGAAAAGTATTTTGTATATTTGCCCTGTAATTTATATTAATTTTTTACTATGAAAAAAATCGAAAACATTTGTTATCTTGGAAAAGCTCGCAACGGAGAGCATTACCAACTGTATTCCTCTTTATTGAATTTGGTTACAGAGGAAGTGGCAACGAAGTATGGAGTGATTTCTTATCAGAATCGGTTCGCAGAGGCGTTTGCGAACGAAAACAAGGCCTATCTGGGGAATCAGACATACATCCAAACTACATCGGTGAGTGATAAAAACACGGCATCTAACCGCCAATTCCGCGCGCTCGACCTCGCTCTTCAGAGCAAACAGTTGAGCACCGACACCGGAGAGGCGGAGGCTGCCGAACGCCTTCTGTATGCGTTGAAACCGTATAAGGATGCGCCGAATAAAGCGCAGACGGAGAATATCGCGATGGTAAAAGACTTGGTAGACCTCTATGAGACGGATTACGCCGAAGACGTGACAAAGGCGGGAGTGAGTACGGTTCTGGACGCCTTGAAAACAGCGGTAACGGAATTTGAGGAGGCGCTCTACGAACGTGCCGACGAGCAGCTGGCGCGCAGTTTGGCAGACAACATGAAGAAAGTCCGGCCGGTGGTGGACAGTACGTTCGAGGAACTCTCCACCCTGCTTACGGCGGTGTACATAGTCGCCGCCTACGTCGAAGAGGACAGTGAGAAGGCGAACGAATTGGAAGCGCTCATCAACGCCATAAATGCACGTATTCTCCACTTCCACAAGACACTGGCAAGACGCAACAACGGTTCGACGGAGAAAGATGAGGAAAACCCGACCGACCCTGACCCTGAAAATCCGGACGACGAAACAAGGGATAACGGGGAAACGACTCCCGAACCGGACGATGAGGAAGATGAACCGGTTATCCCGACGCCGTAAACGGGAGAAATCCTTCGCCCTTCTTGGCTGATTTATTCGTCTTCAGGGGCGAGGTTTTTCTTTCTGCCGGAATAGGTGTGGCGGGCTTGAGGCGGAAGTCATGCTCCAGACGGGAGGTCGATGTGGCGGAGCGCCGCCTCCGCCACATCTGCGATATAAGTAAAGTCGCGCTGCATATCCCCATGATTGAACACCTGTATCGTGCCGCCTTCGAGGATTTCCTTCAGGAAGAGACAGGGAGCCATTCCGGTCTTCCCCACAGACCATAAACCGTAAAATAGCGCAGTCCGGTAGTAGGCCGACGGTAAAGTTTGCTGTACGCATGCGCCATCAACCCGTCGGCCTTCTTCGTCGCACCATAAAGGCTTACAGGCGTATCTGTTTGGTCTGTCTCGCGGAATGGAGCATGGTCTGTCTACTTTTACGTCCTAACAAAATATTGCGCGTATAAACAATGAATCCTGTGGATTGACTCAAAATCAGAATCGGGTCTAAGCGAATGATGGCGTAGGTAAGTATCATCAGCGACCCCACCAGACTCATCACCCAGAAACTAATGGGCAAAACAGACTCGCCTGCCTTGTGCGAACAATACCACTGGTACACAAATCTCAGAGTGAATATTATCTGCCCCGTCGAACCGAAGGCAATCAGCCACGCCGGTATGTTCTCATCGCGGAAAAAGGAGTCGAGGAACGAATGGAAATCATTCAGCGCGAATGCGGCTGCAACAACGGGCGTTGCCGCGAGGATTACTCGCACCGCCACCGGGATCTTCTGCCACATTCCTTTGTCATTCAGATTCCAGATATAGACATAAAACGCAATGAATTGCCCCAGTATAATGGAGAAATCGTTCCTCAGCCAACCGTAAATACAGAGCAAATAAGCGCCAATCAAGCTGAAAACCCAATAGAGAAGAGGCGAAACAATTCGCTTTTGCTTCTCCGACAAAATCCATTGCACCAGCATACGGGCGGAGAAGAAAACCTGAGCTACCAGTCCGATGATGTAGATACCCGTCACGCCTTATCCTTCAAATTCGTATCCGTTATCCTGTAATTGATGTACCGCTTGCGCATCCAGCGATAGGCGAAACAGTCTACGAAAGGTGATACCAGCCTGTTCCACAAGTGATATTTCGATACGCCTGCCACACGAGGAAAGTGGCGCACGGGTATTTCCTTCATTTTTCCCTCTTGCAACTGAATCAATGCGGGTAAAAAACGATGCATCCCCGTAAAGAAAGGGACGCGCTTGGCGTAATCGGTGTGCATTATCTTCAGCGGACAGCCGGTATCCGTGGCTTGGTCGTGCGTCATCATTCGGCGGAACGAATTGGCTATTTTCGACTGCAAATTCTTGAAAAACGAATCTTTCCTGTTGGCGCGGATGCCCATCACCAGCTCATAATCCTGCGCGAAAGGAAGCAACAGATTGAAATCTTCCGGTGCAGTCTGCAAATCAGCGTCTATGTAACCGACCAACGGCGAATACGTTTTATCGATACCCGCTTTCATCGCCGCGCTCAATCCACCATTCTTTCCCAGACTGCAATAGAAGAAATTTTCCCTGCGCCGGCATACATCCCGTATGCATTCAAAACTTTTATCTTTCGAGCCGTCATTGACAAACAACACACACGACGGCACCAATGCCTCTTCCAGATAGGCAGACAGACGTTCTTCCAACGCCGCCATGTTGTCTTCTTCATTGTAAATCGGGACGATGATAGTCAATGTATAATCACTTGTCTTGTTCATCTTCAATTTGTTTGACTACTGTCACATAAGTAATAAAATCTTCTGTATAGCGCCGATGCCCTTCCGGCCACGGATTATCATTGTAGCATCCGACGGGTGTTATCGCAGCATGTTGTTTCACATAATCCGGCAAAGTTTTATCTGCTTCTTCCCTCGACACCAAAACAAAGGGCATGGCTTGGAAAAGCTCGGCAGAATCAGACAGATTTATAGGCAAAATTTTCTTATAAGCTGCATAAACCAGTTCGATTCGCATGGCTTCTTTCTCGTCATGATAAAACGGAAGCGGGCGCAAGGCTTCGATGTCGCGCGTCAATGCTATGCTCTTCCTGTCTTTGTTGGTTACAAAACTGCCGATGTAAGGCATCATGAAAAGTTCGGCTACGACCATCAATCCGGTAACACTTAACAGGAACGAGAACGGTCGAATCTGCCGACAAGTATGAAGCATCCCTATCCCCAAGCCTAAGCAGACAGCCGACAGCAAGACAAATGCGGCGAGTCCCATCCGTCCTTCCCGATACATAAAAAGATAGAGCCCCACAGGAAGTGCACAAGTTACGACTCCTAACAGCGCGGCATTTATCCGATAGAGCAGTCTCCCCATCCAGTCATTCCGCTTCATTCGTCCAATCCAATAGACAAAAATATGGGCGCAGGTCAGTACTGCGGGAATTACCACCGGAAGCAGATACCGACTCTTCTTCTCCGGTATCAAGGAGAGGAAAAACAACGAGAGAAGCATCCAGACTAAGGTGAAATAATAGGGTTTCGCTTCCTTCAGGCGACGTCTCCATACCGGTACAAACAACGTAAAGATGGTTAAAACAGACCATGCACCCGTTTCCAAAAAGAATTTCCAATAGTACCACCACGGACGGACATTGTAATTCGTCCATGAAGACGACTCTTTCGAGAGCACTTGCTCGGTCATCTCCGGATGATATATATATATATATGTATACCACCAGCTACTGAGCACGAATGTCAATATAACCATCCAGATACAGCCAAGCCATTTTCCGGTCATACGTTTACGGTAATAAACCGCATAGGCGCAAAGGAATGGAAGTAACAACGCATAGAACGAAACCGGTCCTTTCCCCAAGAAAGAAAGTCCCATCAACAGCCCTGCCATCGTAAACCATCCCCATCGACATCGTTTCGCCTGCATCGCTTTGAACAGATAATAGATAGCCGCCACCATAAACGCATGGCAATAAATGTCCCAAGTGGCAGTCCGCCCCATCAGGATTATGCTATACGACGTACAAAGCAGCAATACGGAGATAAAAGCATAGAGCCAATCGCGCGTCAGGAGCATGGCTAACCGGTAAAGGAATACCACCATCAACACCGCAGCCAATCCCGCCATCGCCCGTTGAAGAGCGAGACTGTCCGGAGCGAAAAGTTCCACACCGGCAGCAATCCATGTGGGCAACGGAGGCTTTTCCAAGCGTAGCTCGCCGTTCATCGTAGGCGTCAACCAATTTCCATCATACACCATCTCGCGTGCTGTAATGAGATTGCGCGACTCCATTATATCCACAAAGATAGCCTCATTATGGATAAAGAAAGCGCAACACACTACAACAACCAGCACGAGCCATTGCCCTATAGGAATCTTTTCTTCCCAGTTTATCATCTGTCCCTATTCCAATTAAAACGAAAGCAAATGTAAGTCGTTTCCGCTTACATTTGCTTTTGTCTCTGTTTATTTCAATTCTTTTATCTTGATATTGCAGAAAGCGACTTCATTCCCGTGGTCTTGCAACAGGATACGCCCTGCAGACGCTTCGCCAAAGCGACCGTTCGTGTTATACTCTGGCGCCGCATATTTGCTTTCTTTCACCCGCTCGCGGTAGGCATCGCTGCATCGTTCGTATTCCAATACTTTCACGCCATTCAACCAATGCTCTACATGATTATTAGGAAAGACTTTTATCACGGCCGTATTCCATTCTCCGACACCGTTGAACTTCACATTTTCTGCTTTTATCAAGTCGTACAGGCTTCCCAATGTACGACTTCCGGGGAAAGTGGTATAGCGCTCTGCATCCGGATGAACGGCATCGTCAAGGATTTGGAACTCTAATCCATAAGCCGAGCCCTTTTGCTTCTCTTCCTCCGTTACGAAATACTTGATTCCACTGTTTGCACCGGTCGTAATCTTGAAGTCTACGCTCAATTCGAAAGCCGTATATTGTCCTTCAGTCACGATATCGCCTCCGTTGGTCGATTCGCCTCCGTCAGATGCCTCAACTACCAGCATTCCATCGACGATATGCCATCCTTCCGCCGGGAAAGCATCCATGTGTGCGCCACGCCACCCCTGCGTTGTTTTTCCGTCGAACAGGAGTTGCCATCCTTCGGCCTTTTCCTGCTCGGTTAACTGATTCATCACAATTGTGCTCTGTACCTCCTCTTCCTGAGAAACCAAAGCCTCTTTATTCGCATTCTTATTGCCTGAACATCCAAACATTAGTGCTGTACACACCAGCATACTAACCATTTTTGTTTTCATTGTATCTCAATATTTATTTTTTTAGGATATTTACGCCATAAGCTCCACCACTTCAGTTGCAAAACGCCAAACAGCGCTTCGTCGAAGATGCTGTAATTCATTTTAGATGTCCCTAATTCACGATTGATAAATATGATAGGCACTTCTACCAATTTGAATCCGCATTTGTAGACCGCGAACTTCATCTCAATCTGAAAAGCATAACCTTTGAAATGGATACGGTCTAAATCTATCGTTTCAAGTACCTTACGTCGATAACACTTGAATCCCGCCGTTGTATCGCGTATTTGCATACCGGTAACGAATCGCACATAGACTGACGCAAAATAGGACATCAGCACACGCCCTAACGGCCAGTTCACCACGTTCACTCCATTGCAGTAACGCGAACCAATGGCTACATCGCCCTTTTGCTTCGTGCAGGCAGCATAAAGCCGAGGCAAATCATTCGGGTTATGACTGAAGTCGGCATCCATCTCAAATATAAAATCATAGCCATGCGCTATCGACCATTTGAATCCGCAGATATAGGCCGTCCCCAATCCTTGCTTCCCTTCGCGTTCAACCAAGAAAAGCCGTTCGGGGAACTCCTTTTGCAACCGCTTCACGATAGCAGCCGTCCCGTCTGGAGACCCATCATCTACAATCAGGACATGGAACTCTTTCTCCAAGCCGAACACTGCCCGGATGATGTTTTCAATGTTCTCTTTTTCGTTGTAAGTCGGTATGATGACTACACTATCTGACATCATTTTATTCAATGCTATAGAAACAACGCAAAGTTAATGTAATCTGCCCATAACGCTACTATATTTTACACTAATTTTGCATAATGAATTCTATTTATAATCCGTCGTGATTATCGTTATACTTTTAATAAATGTGAGTTCGATATAAGGGAATAA
>CAZOKT010000037.1:0-14990 GCA_964580505.1 uncultured Parabacteroides sp.
AGGCACTTTGGTTGCATCTCTGAGGCATTCAGGTTGTACCTTTGAGGCACTTAGGTTGTATTCACATTTGGCGGGGGTAGAACCTAAATGGCCGGTTCGCCGAACAAGGTTGCCGAGGAGGCTGCAACTATCTTCATCTTTAGTAGCTGCCCGATGCGGAATTGGTTCTTATCGAATACCACTACCTTGTTTTGACTGGTGCGCCCGAATAGTTGCTCGCGGGAACGTTTGGAGAACCCTTCTACCAGTACCTCGAATACTTTGCCTATGTCTCGTTTGTTGCTGGCTTCGGAGAGTTGGTTCTGCAGGTCTATCATGCCTTGAAGGCGGCGCACTTTTTCTGCTTCCGGAACGTCGTCGACAAGGTGCCTTGCCGCGTAAGTGCCCGGACGTTCGGAGTACTTAAACAGATAGGCGCTATCGTAGCCTACCTCCCTCATAAGCGACAAGGTCTGCTGATAGTCCTCTTCGGTTTCGGAGTGAAAGCCGCAGAAGAGGTCGGTCGAAATCGCACAGTCAGGAAGTATCCGGCGGATAGCTGCGATGCGGTCGAGATACCATTCGCGCGTGTATCGGCGATTCATTATACGTAAGATGCGCGAACTGCCGGACTGGGCGGGCAGATGGATGTACCGGCATATATTGGGGTTGCGGGCAATGACGTGCAAAGTTTCATCGCTCATGTCTTTGGGGTGCGACGTAACAAAACGAATGCGCATATCGGGAGCCTCTTGTGCCACCATCTCCAAGAGGCGGGAGAAATTAATAACTGCCTCTTCCTTTTTATATAAGTAGGAGTTTACGTTCTGGCCTAAGAGCGTTACTTCCTTAAAGCCTTTTGCGCGCATGTCACGAATCTCGCTCAGGATGCTGTCCACATCCCTGCTCCGTTCGCGCCCCCGCGTATAAGGGACGATACAATAGGTACAGAAATTGTTGCACCCCCGCATAATTGAGACAAAACCAGAGATATGCACCCCCGGCAACTTCAAAGGCATCACGTCCTTATAAGTTTCCTGCGTAGATAAGACCACGTTGATGGCTTTTTCGCCCCTTTCAGCCGCTCCGATGAGATTAGGCAAGTCCATATAAGCATCCGGTCCCGCCACGAGGTCGACCCCATGCCGCTCTATCAATTCATCTTTGACCCGCTCTGCCATACAGCCCAATACGCCGACGATTAACGTCTTCTTCTTTTTCCTCAAAGACTGGAAGTATTGCAGCCGGTTGTAAATCCTTTGCTCGGCGTTCTCCCGGACCGAACAGGTATTCAGAAAGATAGCATCTGCTTCTTCGACAGAAGCCGCCATGTCATACCCTGCCATTTGCATCACCGAAGCAATGACCTCGCTATCTGCCACGTTCATCTGGCAACCGTACGTTTCGATAAAAAGTTTCTTCTCCTGATGGTCGACGATAGATTTTAAGTCTATGTCCCTTTCAATTTGCGTCATGCTTAGTTACTTGTTTTATATGTTAAAAAATACTTATACCTAAAAGATTCTGCCGTTATATTTGCATTTCTAAAAGATGCTATTTAAATTTGCAAGGACGTTAAAAACAACGTAATTTTTTTTCATAGTTAAGGTTTTGGTTGGGCTAAGGATAGCTGCGAAGTTATTCTTAGCTGTTTTTTTATCCCTCCACTTGTTTACCCATTAGGTATCAGCCTCTCAAGAAATACTTTCATATTGTAGCTCATTCAAAATTTATTTGTAAATTTGGAGTGCAAAATTAATGAAAAGTTATGGATAATACCGGATTAATTTATGTTATCATCATTGTAGCCCTTATTATTAAAGGAGTAATTGACTTCATCTGGAAGCAATCAGCCAAACAAGCGGAAATACTTCCTCCTTTCGATTCCAAACAAAAGCCTCAAGTCATAACCGAAAGAAAGCAATCCGAAAAGAAGAAACGAAAAAAACAAATAGCAACAAAGCCGGAGCTCCTATCTGCCGAAACTCATAGTCCCTCATACGCCGCTATTGAACGCAATCAACCAGAGATAACGCCTCGACCGGAAGAAGGAGAACATAACCCCGTCATTATCCAAGATTTAGACGATATGAAAAAAGCAGTCATATATTCGGAGATTCTCAACCGTAAATACAACTGAGATAGTTTTATAATTATTCACATTTTTCGTATGTTTGCAAAGACATAATGAAGTATTAAAAATAAAATATCATGGTATCAAAATTTATTACAGCAGAAGAAGCTGCTGCCTATGTACACCACGATGACAATGTCGGCTTTAGTGGATTTACGCCGGCAGGATGTCCTAAAGTAGTATCAACAGCTATTGCAAGAAAAGCAGAAGAAGAACACGCAAAAGGAAACCCTTTCCAAATCGGTATGTTTACGGGAGCATCCACCGGAGATAAATTAGATGGAGAATTGGCAAGGGCTAATGCCATCAAGTTCCGTACGCCTTATCAATCTAATAAAGATTTGCGGGCGGCCATCAATACACGTCAAGCACAATATTACGATATGCACCTGTCCGAATTAGCGCAAGACCTGCGTTACGGATTCTTAGGTAAAGTAGATGTGGCGATTGTTGAAGCAGCCGATGTTACTGAGGACGGAGAGATTATCCCAACTTGCGCTGTAGGTATCCTACCGACCATCTGCCGCATGGCCGACCGCATCATTGTGGAACTGAACGACCAGCATCCGAAAGAGATCCGCGGCATGCATGATATTTATGAACCCGCTGATCCTCCATATCGCCGTGAGATTCCTATCTTCCAGCCGTCTGATCGTATCGGAGTGCCCTACGTGAAAGTCGATCCGGCCAAGATTGTGGGCATTGTCAAGACCAGCGAGCCTAATGAGGGCAAGCCCTTTGCTCCATTAGATGACGTTACTATTGCTATTGGCGAGAACGTGGCGGACTTTTTGGTGCATGAGATCAAAGCGGGCCGCCTTCCTAAAGAGTTCGTCCCCGTACAGAGCGGTGTAGGAAACGTAGCCAATGCTGTGTTAGGCAGCATGGGTGAGAATAACTCGATTCCCGCATTCAATGTCTATACAGAGGTTATTCAGGATGCAGTTATCCAATTGATGAAAGAGGGACGTGTGAAGTTCGCCAGTGGATGTTCCTTATCTGTCAGCAATGAAGTGATTAACGATATTTACGGCAATCTGGGGTTCTTCAAGGACAAATTACTGCTTCGTCCGCAAGAAATCTCCAACAATCCGGAGGTCGCACGCCGCTTGGGTCTGATAGCTATGAATACGGCATTGGAGGCTGATATATTCGGCAATGTTAATTCTACGCATGTATTGGGGACTAAGATGATGAACGGCATAGGCGGTTCGGGGGACTTCACCCGTGCGGCAATGCTCTCTATCTTTACTACTCCGTCGACGGCCAAGGGCGGGAAAATCAGCTCGTTTGTGCCTATGGTCTCTCATCTGGATCATAGCGAGCACTCGGTGAAGATTATGATTTCGGAGTATGGGGTGGCTGACTTGCGGGGCTTGTCTCCTATCCAGCGTGCACGGCGCATTATCGATAACTGCGTGCATCCGGATTACCGCCCGTTGCTGAATGACTATCTGGATATGGGCATCAAGGGACACACGCCGCATAACTTGAAGTGTTGTTTCGCTTTCCACGAAGAGTTTGCCGCCAGCGGAGATATGCACAACGTAGAGTGGGAAAAGTATAATCGGTAGGTCTTCCGACTGATTTTCATCATGCACGGGGCACAGGGTCATAGACCTTGTGCCCCGCGTGTTTTTGTCGGTTTCTGAAAAAGAATGTTAAATATGAAACAAATTAGGTGGGCGTGTTTATAAAATACATATCTTGCAAGCAGTTTTTAAAAGATGCGATTGCCTCTGCCGAGGGGTGGCTGTGTCTTTTGAAATACGGGCAAAAGATAATCATGAAAAAGTGATAAGCTATTAATCAATTTATTGTTAAACTTATCTTTTTGCTGACATTTTGATAGATGAGCATGGCTTTGGAATCTGCCGAAATCCCCCTTGCTGAGACAGGGTATCGTCGTGGGGGACAAACGAGGGGTTCGTCGGGGACAAACGAGGCCCTCGTCGGGGACAAACGAGACCCTCGTCGGGGACTAAAGCCAATGTCTTGACAGACAAGAGATTGACAAATTGTCTAACAAAGTGGGGTGAAAGATACTAAAAGAAAGGAGGATTTATGATATTCTGGAAACGTATCCAGCAAGCCATAAACAAACTATGGTACCCCCGTAGCATTACGGTGGGTAAGCCTGTGGAAACACAGGAGTTAGCAAACCGCATCGCCCGCGAGTCTACAGTCTCGCCCGCCGATGTGCATGCCGTAATCCGTGCCATGCCGCAAGTCATGATGGATTTCATGAAAGAGAGCCGCGCCATTCACCTGGAAGGGCTCGGTTGGTTTCGTTACACAACCCTTTCGACCGGCAAAGGCGTTGCCACGAGAGAGGAAGTGAGCAGTAATCAGATAACGGGGCTGCGCGTACATTTCACGCCCGACCGTACCCGTAATATGCAAGGCGGCTATGACCGCTCACTCATCGCCGACGAAGGTATCACTTTCATGGAGTGGCTGGGTAAAGACAGCGACGAGACGCAGATACCGGACGATGGCGAAGAGGACGGAGGCGACGACGACGCGCCGAATCCATGAGGGTAGGCAGACCGATTTAAGCCCAAATGCCAAGTGCTCAAGAGATGTCCCCGCAGAGCACTTGGCATTTTTCTTTGGAGGGAAATCCTATCGGTTTCCCAGTTCAATCACCTCCAAATCCCGTATTTTTTCGGCATCGATTGCGAAGCGAACCAGTGTGCGTTTCAGGTGGAAGCCGCTCTTTCCGGCTGCCCCCGGATTGAGGCAGAGGCACTGAAGCGTGCGGTCGAACATAATTTTCAGGATATGGGAATGCCCCGAGACGAAGAGGTTGGGGCGCCTGTCGAACAGTTCTTTGCGTATCTCGGGGTTGTAACGTCCGGGATATCCGCCTATGTGGGTCATCATCACCCGCACGTCTTCGACTTGGAAGTGTGCCACTTTGGGGTATTCGAGGCGCAGGTTCTGTCCGTCGATATTCCCATATACGGCACGGAGCGGCTTCGCGGCGGCCAGTCGCGCGGCTATCTCTTCAGAGCCTATATCGCCTGCGTGCCAAATCTCGTCACACGCGTCGAAGTACTTCAGGTACTTCTCATCCCAATAAGCATGGGTGTCTGACAGTAATCCGATTTTTCTCATATTATCTTTCGTTAGTTGCGTAAAAGTCTCTATATTTATTGCCCCAAAGCTAATAAAAATATGGTAGATAACTATCGATACTTTAATCGGGACATTAGCTGGCTGTCGTTCAACTATCGTGTGCTGCTGGAAGCCGAAGATACCACCCTGCCTGTCTATGAGCGAATCAAGTTCCTGGCCATTTATTCATCCAACATGGAAGAGTTTTACGAAATCCGTGTGGCTGAACACCGCAGCGTGATTCTGAAAAAGAACTATACCGAAGAAAGCTCTGAAGAGGCGGAAGCCATCCTGACGAGCATCACGCAGGAGGTAAATCGGCAGCAGCAGGAATACCAACGCATCTTCCATCTCGTTATTACGGCACTCGAACAACAGAATATCTACCTCTACCAAGACAGCCGACCCCTGCCTTTTCACGAAGAGTTCGTCCGCAGCTTCTTCAATGAAGAGGTCTTCCCTTTCCTCGCACCGGTGATTATCCAGAAGGATGACATCCGCACCTTTATCCGCGACAAGCGCCTCTACCTGGTCATCCGGATGCGAAAGAAAAGTCCGAAGGGACGGCCTATAAACCCGGAATACCATTACGCCTTAATGAAAATACCCTTTACGAAGGTACCGCGCTTCATCGAATTGCCCCGCCACGAAGGGAAGTCCTACCTGATGTTCATCGACGATATTATACGCGCCAACCTCCCGTCGGTCTTCCCCGGCTATGACATCGAATCCTGCTACAACATCAAAATATCCCGCGACGCAGATATATACTTAGACGGTGAGACCAGCAGCAGTATCGTAGAGAATGTCCGGAAGAAACTGAAGAAGCGGAAAATCGGGGCGCTCAGCCGGTTCATGTATGACATGGCGATGCCGCAAGACTTTCTGGAGTTCCTCTGCAATGCCTTTAATATAGGTAAGGAAGACGTCGTGATGGGTGGGCGTTACAATAACTTGCAGGACTTGGCAAAGCTACCCAACCCCCGCGGCAAAGAACTGGAACGGCAGGTTCCGGCTCCGCTCCGCATTCCTTTCTTAGACAAGATAGGTTCGATGATTCGCGCCGTAAAGAGGCAGGATATATTCCTGCACTTCCCGTATGAGTCTTTCGACTACCTCATCCGGCTCCTGATGGAAGCGGCTTTCGACCCGACGGTCCGTGAGATAAAGATAACCCAGTATCGCGTGGCGGAGAACTCGGCGGTTATCAATACCCTGATTAGTGCGGCACAGAACGGCAAGCGGGTTACGGTGTTCGTCGAACTGAAGGCTCGTTTCGACGAAGAGAACAACATGAGTACGGCCGAACGGATGAAGCAGGCAGGCATACGCATTATTTATAGTATCCCGGGGCTCAAGGTACATGCCAAGGTAGCCGTTATCCTCCGTAAGAAAACCGTAGGCGGAAAGCAACGCAAAGGCATCGCTTATCTAAGCACAGGGAACTTCAACGAAAAGACAGCACGTATCTATTCGGATATGGCGCTGCTCACTTGTGACCCTGAGATAATCACAGATATTAACAAAGTATTCGATACTTTGGAAGGGAAGATAACCGCACCGGAGTTTACCCACCTGCTCGTGGCACGCTTCAATATGGTTCCTGAGTTAGAGCGGATGATTGAGCGGGAGATTGAGCATGTCCGGCAGGGACGGAAAGGAAGGATTATCTTGAAGATGAACGGGCTGCACGATACGCACATGATAGACTGCCTTTATCATGCAAGCGAATGCGGCGTGGAGATAGACCTGATTGTGCGCGGTATCTGCTGCTTGGTTCCTAATCAGGAATACAGCCGCAATATCAGGATTACGCGGATTGTCGATATGTTCCTTGAGCATTCCCGTGTGTGGTACTTCTATAATGACGGTGTAGAGGATGTGTACCTCTCCTCAGCCGACTGGATGCGCCGGAACCTGAACCGACGTATCGAAACGGCCTTTCCCATCTTGGAGAAAGGCATCAAACAGAAGATTATCGATATCCTACGTATCCAACTCAGGGATAACATCAAGGCTTGCTGGATAGACGAGCACCTGAACAACATCTTCAAACGAAACGGCCAGGAAGAAGAAGTCCGCTCCCAATTAGCCATCTATGACTACCTGAAAGCGCATATATGAGTATCCTTGTAGGCTCATTTAATGTTTTTATCGCTATGATTCCAATATTAAGAGAACTACTTGAATCCTAATGCTGACTCATATTACTTATTATCCTGATAGTCCAAAGCCGGTTTGCGATCTCCCAATAATGGTTCATAATGGAAATCCACACCCCGTTCCTCAAGCATCTCCGCTTTCGCTTTCTCTATCAGTTCGGGACGAAGTAACAGGTCGGCGACAGTGGTGGCAATGACTTCCGAACCGACAAAAGCTCCCTGTATCCCTATCGACGAACCGCTTGCTGCCACCGACTGCCATGAGTGGGCGGCTGTGCCGGGAATCCATGACATAGTGAATATGCCTACTGTAGGCACTACCCAACTGATATCACCCACGTCGGTCGAGGCGTTCACTTCTTTTGCCGGATAAGGCGGTAGGATGACAGTAGGGTCAAGTTCACCCGGATTTTCCAATGTAGCAGCAATAGCTTGCGCAAAATCAGCCTGCTCTTTACTCCACACAGGGATATCGATGGCATTGAAATTTTCGGCAGCTACTTCTACCAACGCCTTGTTTATCAATAACGGATAAGCTCCGCTGGCTATTTCACATTCCTCAGTTGTTTCTGTGGCAATGGCTGCACCATGGGCGGCGTTGGCTACCCGCTGCCAAACTTCACGTGTCACTTGTGGTGAGGTATGGCGCACAGTTATGTCTATCTCAGCAAAGTCGGGAACCACATTGGATGCCTGTCCGCTGTTGCTTATTATATAATGTATGCGGGTCTTGTCTGGAATGTGTTCGCGCATATACTCTACAGCCGTGGCCATAAGCATTGCACCATCCAATGCAGAGCGTCCACGGTCGGGG
This sequence comes from uncultured Parabacteroides sp., assembly GCA_964580505.1. Taxonomy (GTDB): domain Bacteria; phylum Bacteroidota; class Bacteroidia; order Bacteroidales; family Tannerellaceae; genus Parabacteroides. The sequence goes on from CAZOKT010000037.1 coordinate 8,210, forward strand.
GCAGCGGCGGCATGTGCAGATATTCCTCGGAAACGATACTTAGCACTAATGGTCGCCATGTGAGGCGAGGTGTAATAGCCGTTGTAGTCCGTAGGATGCCAGTGTATTACGGCATCCACATCGTCAAACAGTCCTTCGCGTACCATATAGACCTTTCCTGCTCCACCTTCCTCGGCAGGACATCCATACACACGGATTTCTCCATTGATGTTGTTCTCCGCCATCCATTTTCGCAAGGCAATAGCGGCAGCCACCGATGCCGAGCCTATCAGGTTATGTCCGCACCCGTGTCCGGAATTCATCCCTTCAATGGGCTGGCGGACGGGTATGGAATCTTGCGACAATCCGCCCAACGCATCATATTCAGCGAGGATACCGATGACATGACCTTCTCCATTTTTATAGGTAGCAATAAAGGCTGTCGGCATCCCTGCCACTCCTACATCCACGGAGAAACCTGCACTTTTCAGCCTATCTTGCAAAATAGCCGTGCTTTTGTATTCCTTGAATCCTAATTCAGCAAGTCCCCAGATAGCCGTAGCGTTGTCCGTCAGAGCAGAACGTTGCGCCTTTACCAGTTCGAGCAATTGGCCTTTCATCTTCTTTTCTTTTTGTGATACAGCCCATACCGGACATAGCAGTAGAACAGACATCAAAGTGATAGTGATTCGTCTCATTACAATCTTATTTATGCTTAGTTTCTTTCAATAATAGGCAGAACCAGCCGTGACGGATATTCAGCCGAGTGATACACAGTGTTCACGGCTTTATGGTAATCCTCTGCCTTTTCATCGGCAATGTGTCCGCCCGTATTACTGTTACGCGCAAATTGAGGGAAGTTGCTACTGGATATTTCTAACCGGATTCGGTGCCCCGGTAAGAATACATTGGAGGTGGCAAGCAGGTTGATATCCAGTTCATAGACTTTTCCTGCTTCCAACAGTTCAGCCTGTTGAAAACCATTGTGATAACGTGCCCGTAAGATACCGTTGGTTAGAATCATGGCACGACCATCGGGATAGACATCGATTAATTTTGCAGAGAAATCCGTATCAGGCGAATCGGAAGACACATAAAGTTTAAGGCTTATGTTTCCCGTTACTTCCACCGGTTTGTCCAGCGGCAATGTGCTATACACCAAAACGTCCTCCCGACGTTCCACCTCCTGTTGGTCGCGTGGTCCTGCCGTATTTTCACCGGGCAGTATCACCTGACCGCCGACACTGGGTACAGGATTCATCGGGTCGTAAGTATAAATGTCAGCGGGTTCACACCCTTGTTTGTTGAGCGAAAGCAAACCATTACCGCTGGAGGTATTAGCTTTTCCCTGACTATGCAGGAAATATTCCGTATATTTCGTGTCGGGTAGCGGCCAGTCTTTTTCCGTACGCCATTGGTCTATGCCCATGACAAATATCAGCACGGGATCTTCTTTATCTATGCCGTTCTGTTTACCTTTCAACCAACGGTCGTACCAACGCAACTTGATTCCATCTAAATCGAGCGAATCGGCTGCCATACCAAAGTCTCGTTCAGGAAACTTGCCGGAATAATCCGATGTGTGTACCCACGGCCCGATGATAAGTTTCTGGTTATTGCGGACAAGCTCACTTCCTCCCCGTATTTTCATGCCTATATAGTTTTGCAATGTTCCCCAGATAAAGATGTCATACCACCCACTTATGTTGAGTGCAGGAGCAGTGATATTCTGATAGCCGGTTGAAGGCGAAATACTGTCCCAATAAGCTCCTCCCATAGGATGATTAAGCCATTCTTTATAGAAAGGAGCATACTGGGCAATCATAGGATGTCCGCCCACGGGTAGAGCGTCGAGTATAGTGGATACATCTGGCAACTCGCTTTCGTCGGGCACTGATTCTCCAGCCTCTCTCCTGCGGTCTATCACATCTCGAACGATGGAGCCTGCCGCCCAAAGCAGGTCGTGCATCACCTTCACACCACCAGGATGTGTATTCCCCTCATACATATCAGAGAATGTTATTTCGGGAATCATCGCTTTCAATGCTTTCGGATTTTCACGCGCGGGAAGCCATTGCGTGCCACCCAAGTAAGAACCGCCAAACGTTCCGATATTCCCATCGCACCACGGCTGCCGGGCTATCCACTCGAAGCAGTCCATTCCGTCCGCCGTTTCACTGAAATGGGGGCGGAACTCACCTTCGGAGGCATAGCGTCCGCGTACATCTTGGAATACGATTATATACCCTGCTTTTAGGTAGCGGTCACGATTTTTCATCCACAAATTATTTTTATTGTAAGGTGTCCGTCCCACAAGCACAGGCATAGGCTTTGCACCTTTGATACGATAGATATCCGTGGCTAGTTTTGTCCCGTCGCGCATGGGTACCATCACGTTATGTTCAATGAGTAATATCGTATCTTTCCCTATCATTTCTTCCGTTATATAAGTAAAAGACTGGGATGTACAACTACCTAATACGGATAATGCTGCTCCAACAATTATCCATGTCTTGATAAAACAGATAAATAACTTCATTTTCCTCATGCTTTTTTAATGTTCTGATGCAAAGGTGGGATATAGAAAAGAAAAAGACTTTTCCGGCAGGCTCAAAGATTTTTGTTGAGAAGTTCAGTGCTAAATAACCGTCAAAAGCACCCTCTCAAAGAGTATCTCTCCGGAATACATCGAGGATGAAAGAATCAAAGGATTAGACATCCTTTACTCTTCCGGTTCCAACCGATCGAATGCAGCCTTCAGATGGAGAAGCTCGGCACGGATTTGCTTGAGTTTGTTTACGATTTCGACCTGCCGGATAACATCCTCTTTGTTTTCTTTCAGTCTTTTCTTTGCCCCGGCAAGAGTTAGACCTTGCTCTTTTAGCAGATAATGAACAATGCGTATCGCCTCGATATCCTCTTCCTTATAGAAACGCGTGCCTTTCTCATTCTTGCGTGGATTAATGCTACTGAACTCTTTTTCCCAAAAGCGAAGCGCGGAGTCGTTCACATCAAACATCTGCGCCACTTCTTTAATGGAATAATACAATTTTTGTTGCTTAGGTGACATTGCCGAATCCTTTGTTAATCCATAACCTGACCATGATTCTCCGCAATCTGAATCATAAGGTCATACTCTTCAGGCGTCAAGTCCATATAATAATATTTAGCCGGATTATCATGTCTTCCGCGAACAATAACCTCATAATGCAGATGAGGACCAGTAGATTTGCCTGTATTCCCTACCAGACCGATCACCTCTCCACGCGTCACCTTCTGCCCGACACGCACTTTGAACTTGCTCATGTGTCCGTACAATGTTTGATAGCCATAACCATGGTCGATAATTACACAATTCCCATAGTTTTGTTTCCATGCGGCATAGGTTACTTTTCCATCTCCCGTGGCATAAATATCGGTTCCCACCTTAGCAGAAAAATCCATCCCGCTATGGAAGTGCGGCGTACGATATATCGGGTCGATACGCATTCCGTATCCGGATGCCGTGCGTTTCAAATCTTTATTGGATATCGGTTGAATGGCCGGAATACACTTCATACGCTCTTCCTGGCTTTTGCCTATTTCTATCAGCTCTTCTAAAGAGTTGGACTGGATATAGAGCTGCTTGCGAAGCATATCCATCTTTTGAGTAGTAGCGACGACCAGCTCTGAGTTGGATGCCTCCATCAATTGCCTATATCGGTTCGTCCCTCCAAAGCCTGATTTGCGGACGGACTCCGGGATTGATTCGGCCTGAAATATTGCCCGATAAAGGTTCTCATCGCGTTGCTGGATATCATCCAAGATTTCCATCGCATTATTGAGCCTGAGGTCAAGCACCTCGTATTGCGTCTGCAAGAGTCTATTTTCTTTTCGAAGTTGGGATTCCATCGGCGAATCAATCACATACATCATTACGAAAAATGTAGCGATACCAAATGCTACACCTGTACTCAGATGACGCAATATCGTGAAAAAACGGTCTTTAGCCGATGGATACACCCGCTCGTAATCAAGTGAGTTTGGATTGTATAAGTAATATACTTTCTTGCTCTTAAACAGCTTCATGGAATATTTTCTGCTCTGAATAGCTGCAAAAATAATAATTTGCAGTACTTTTGCAAATAGTTTTTCAGAATATTAACGGGACATAAAATACAGATGATTACAGCAAATGAAATCCGTGAATCCTTCAAAGCCTATTTTGCTTCGAAAGGACATACCATTGTGCCTTCTGCACCGATGGTAGTGAAAGGAGACCCGACATTGATGTTTACCAATGCGGGTATGAACCAATGGAAAGATATTATCCTCGGAATACGTGAACCTGAACCTCGCAGGCGTGCCGATTCCCAAAAATGCTTGCGCGTAAGTGGAAAGCACAATGACTTGGAAGAGGTAGGACATGACACATACCATCATACAATGTTCGAGATGTTGGGTAACTGGAGCTTCGGAGATTATTTCAAAGAAGGTGCTATTGACATGGCCTGGGAATACTTGGTTGACGTATTGCATTTGAATCCTGCCGATTTGTATGTTACAGTATTCGAGGGCTCAGCAGAAGAGAACTTAGAACGGGATGATGAAGCCGCTTCTTATTGGGCAAAGCATGTCCCCGCAGACCACATCATTAATGGAAACAAGCATGACAACTTTTGGGAGATGGGGGACACAGGTCCTTGCGGTCCCTGCTCGGAGATTCACTTGGATTCCCGCACACCGGAGGAAAAAGTAAAAGTACCCGGACGGGAATTGGTGAACAAGGATAATCCGCAGGTCATCGAGATATGGAACCTTGTGTTCATGCAATTCAATCGGAAGGCGGACGGCTCGCTGGAAAAGCTCTCAATGAATGTTATCGACACTGGTATGGGTTTCGAGCGATTGGTACGAGCTTTACAAGGAAAGCATTCCAACTATGATACGGATATTTTCCAACCGATAATTCAAGCTATATCCGTTATATCTGGAAAGAAATATAACGATAAAGAAGAAACAGATGTAGCAATGCGTGTCATAGCCGATCATTTACGGGCGGTAGCCTTCTCCATAGCTGACGGCCAACTGCCTTCGAACGCGAAAGCCGGATATGTGATTCGCCGAATCCTGCGTCGTGCAGTCCGCTATGGTTATACGTTCTTAGGGCAAAAAGAGGCGTTCATGTATAAGCTCTTACCTGTATTAATCGAACAGATGGGTATGGCTTATCCGGAATTGACAGCCCAAAAGACGCTAATCGAGAAGGTCATCAAAGAGGAAGAGGATGCATTCTTGCGCACATTAGAAACCGGTATCCGACTTTTGGATAAGAAGATAGAAGAGCTGAATGCTGCCGGGAACAAAGTGTTGAACGGAAGCGATGCTTTTACCTTATATGACACTTATGGATTTCCTCTCGACCTCACCGAACTGATTCTCCGCGAGCACGGCTTGGAGGTGAATATCGAGGAGTTCAACGTTGAGATGCAAAAGCAAAAGGAACGTGCCCGCAATGCAGCTTCGGTAGAGACCGGTGACTGGGTTATCCTGAAAGAGGGCGAAACGGAGTTCGTGGGCTATGACCTATTCGAGTGTGATGCCGAAATCCTGCGCTATCGCCAAGTGAAACAAAAGAATAAGACTCTCTATCAGATAGTACTTGACAAGACTCCCTTCTATGCCGAAATGGGAGGTCAGGTCGGCGATACGGGTTGGCTTATCAACGGGAGGGAAGAGAAAATAAACATAATAGATACTAAACGGGAGAATAACCTTCCTATCCATATCGTAGAACATCTGCCACAAGATGTTACCACCGAATTCACAGCCAAGATAGACGAAAAGAAACGTATCCAGTGCGAGTGCAACCACTCGGCTACCCACCTCTTGCACGAGGCTTTGCGCGAGGTATTGGGCAAACATGTAGAACAGAAAGGTTCGTTTGTCTCACCTGAAGCATTGCGTTTCGACTTCTCACATTTCCAGAAGGTAACGGATGAGGAGATACGTAAGGTCGAGAAGTTAGTGAGCGAGAAAATTCGTGCAAACTTCCCCTTAGAGGAACACCGCAATATGCCGATTGACTTGGCAAAAGAGATGGGCGCAATGGCACTTTTCGGTGAAAAGTATGGCGACAAGGTACGCGTAGTGAAGTATGGTACTTCCGTAGAATTGTGCGGAGGTACGCATATCCCATCTACAGGCATGATAGGCTCGTTGCGTGTCGTCTCCGAAAGCTCAGTGGCCGCCGGTGTACGTCGTATAGAAGCGGTAACGGCCGAAGGGGCGGAAAATTACACTTTCCGATTGCAAGATTTTTTGCGTGAGTTGCGTGCTATGTTCAACAATGTGCCCAACTTATCTCAGACCATCCGTAAGTCTATTGAAGAGAATGCCGAACTCAAGAAAGAATTGCAGGAATATATACGCGAAAAAGTACAACAAATCAAGAAAGAATTGCTGGCAAATGCCATTGAGAGACATGGTGTGAAGGTCATCATTTTCAAAGGCGAAGCACATATTGATACCATAAAAGACGTGGCGTTCCAAGTGAAAGGAGAAGCACAAGAAGAGGATAAAATCTTTTTTGTGGGCGGAATCAAAGAGAACACGAAGTGTGCATTGATGGTAGCCCTGAGTGATCCTTTGGTAAAAGAAGGCCTGAATGCTGGTCAACTAGTGAAGAATGCCGCTAAACTAATTCAGGGAGGCGGTGGAGGACAACCTCACTTCGCTACTGCAGGAGGCAAGAATACGAACGGATTAGATGCGGCCGTGGATGCAATCTTAGAAGCAGCCGGACTGAACTGAAATTTTCCTC
>CAZOKT010000038.1:0-14945 GCA_964580505.1 uncultured Parabacteroides sp.
ATACTGTACGTAACCGACAATTGATACAGTACCAACCCGTCGTTACGTACTGTATGTAGTCACTGTTAGGTACTGTATGAAGTGTTCAGTTGGTACTGTATCAAATTTTTAACCCCTCCAAAATGGTACTTTTTATTGATTTATATCAAGAAATTTTGAAAAACGGAAAGAAAATTTGGAAATACGGAGAATAATAGGTATATTTACTTTAGAATTCAGAAGGAAGAAATTGTTTAACCTTTTGTTTTGTTTCTCTTATTAATTTTCGTTTTTTTTAAAACACTCTCCCAAGGGATTATTCCTGTTTCTTTTTTTTGTTTTTATGTATGGCATGACTTATTTTTTCATATAGATTTTATGGAACAATAAGAATTTATTACCTTTGAAGCCCATGTAATATTAATGTCTTCTTTTATCAAAACATTCAATGCGAATTATGAGAAAATATATTTTAGGCTTGCTGCTGCTTGTCTCTTTGGCGGGCAAATGCCAAGAAACGGGAGATGAATTTACTGTATTGCAATGGAACATCTGGCAGGAAGGTACTGTGGTACCCGGAGGATACGACGCGATTGTGAAGGAAATCGCACGATTGAAGCCGGACTTCGTCACCTTCAGTGAAGTGAGGAACTACCGGAACACACGTTTTTGCGACCGCATAGTGCAGTCGCTGAAGGAACAAGGAGAGGCGTATTACTCTTTTTACAGCGATGACTCAGGACTGTTGAGCAGATATCCCATTACAGACTCACTGGTCGTGTTCCCTTTAAACAATGACCACGGCAGCATCTACAAACTGGAGAGCAACATAAAGGGGCATAAGATCGCCGTCTATACTGCGCATTTAGATTACTTGAACGATGCTTACTACAACGTACGGGGTTATGACGGTTCTACATGGGAAGAGATTCCCATTCCGCAAACCGTACTCGAAGTGCTGGAAGTGAACGATGCTTCGTTGCGGGATGACGCTATCGGCAACTTCATAACCGAAGCCAAGAAAGACATAGCCCAAGGTACCATTGTTATACTTGGAGGGGATTTCAACGAGCCTTCGCACTTGGATTGGATACGCGAAACAAAGGACTTGTATGACCACAACGGGATGATTATTCCTTGGACAGTTCCTCTGATGCTGGACAACAACGGTTTCATCGATACATACCGCACACTGTATCCTGATGTCTTGCGCTATCCGGGCTTCACATTTCCGGCGGATAATCCTCTGATTTCTGTAGAAAAGCTGACATGGGCACCGAAGTCGGACGAACGCGAACGCATCGACTATGTATTCTACTACCCTCACCCGGCTATTACGCTGAAAGATGCCGTTATATTTGGTCCGAGAGGAAGCATTATCAGAAGCCAACGAGTGAACGAAACGTCGGATGACCCTTTCCTGCTCCCGCTGGATATATGGCCAACCGATCACAAGGGGCTGCTCGTTACATTTGGTATAAGACTATCCGCAGATGAATAAAATATCATTTTGTTTTTCATGCATGGCATGATTTATTTTTCATATAGATTTTATAGGACAATAAGAATGTATTACCATTTGCAAATAGACAAATAAAAGAAAAGGTATGCAATATTCAAACAAAGAAATTTTGAAGATTACCTTCCCCGTGATGGTCAGTTTGCTGATGGAGCATCTGATAGGATTGACCGATACGGCGTATCTGGGCAGAGTGGGCGAAGTGGAATTGGGCGCATCGGCACTGGCCGGTGTCTATTATTTAGTAATTTATATGTTGGGATTCGGCTTCAGTATCGGTGCGCAGGTGCTGATAGCCCGGCGGAACGGTGAGGGCAATTATGCAAAGATAGGTGAGGTCTTTATGCAAGGAACGTTGTTCCTGTTCCTCTTGGCGGGATTGCTGTTTACGGTGTCGCACTTCTATTCCCCATTGCTACTGCGGCGGCTGATTGAATCGGACGCAGTGTTTGATGCCACAATGGCGTATATCGACTGGCGCGTATATGGATTCTTTTTCTCTTTTACGGCGGCGATGTTTCGTGCGTTCTACGTGGGAACCACACACACAAAGATACTTACTGCCAACTCGTTAGTAATGGTGGGCACGAATGTGGTGCTGAATTATATCCTTATCTTTGGCAAGCTGGGGTTCCCCGCATTGGGCATACAGGGCGCCGCGATTGCTTCGTCCATATCGGAAGCTGTGTCCGTACTCTTTTTCATTATTTATACCCTGAAACGGGTTGACCACAACAAGTATCGGCTCTTCACCGCGTGGCATTTCGACGTGAAAATATTATGCCAGATATTGAGCGTTTCTATCTGGATAATGATACAGAACGGATTCGCTTTTTGCAGCTGGTTTATCTTCTTCATTGCGATGGAACATCACGGGGAACGTCCGCTGGCGATAACCAACATCGTGCGGAGCATCTCTTCGTTTCTGTTTATGTTTGTGAATGCGTTTGCCTCGACCAACAGTTCGTTGGTGAGCAACCTGATAGGTGCCGGAAAGCCAGAGAAAGTCATGCCGTTGTGCCGGCAGATGATAAAGCTGTGTTACAGCATTGTGCTTCCGACGGCATTGGTGATAGCTATCTTCCCGACGCTCTTTTTGCGTATCTATACCGATAATCCGAGTCTGATACAAGACGCTGTATCCTCATTGTGGGTATTGCTTTCTTCCTACCTGCTGGCAGTGCCGGCGTTTGTTTACTTCATGAGCGTGTCGGGTACGGGGAATACGAATGTGGCGCTGCGGATTGAAATCTTGAGCGTATTGGTGTATACGCTGGCGGTTGTATATATAGTAATTGTCCAACACGCAGACGTCGCTGTGTGCTGGACAACCGAGTTTGTTTACAATGGTATGATTCTGATGTCTTACCTTTACATGCGGAAAGGGAAATGGCGCAACAAGCGTATTTAAGCCATTATCCTTTCCTTATGGAAGTATTCGATAAGGAACTGCCAATTATCCTGAATAATCGACTTTCCTCTCCCCTCACCCGAGAGGCTTTTTGTCTGTGCGTCGGCCAACATGCCTCGCTTTTGCAACTCTAAAAGGAGGCTTGTGCTGCAATGCTTCACGATGAAAAAACCCAATGCGGCACGGGCAGCCCGCTCGGCATTATAAAACGGATTCTTCTCGTCTTTGATGCAATCGATGTCAAGCGTCAGAATCTGAATTCCATCTTCCGGAGAGACATATACGCCGAAGTTGCGATTGTTCGGAAGCTGGAAATCCGGTGCCAGCTGTTTCCCCATCTTTTCCGTCAAGAACGTAAAGAACTCCTGCCTGTTGTGCATATAAAGCAGTACATCATCCGGTACCAGCTCTTTGAACTTCTCGTAGTCTGCTTTATTTAGCACACGTTTCCGTTCCGACTCCGCGTTTGCTGTCTTTTCCGCCTTCTCTGCCTGCTCTTTAAAGAATGCGTAATCCGGATGGTCTTCGGCAATCAGCATAGAGAGCCACATGGGCGATGTATAAGCGCGGAAAGGCGAACGTCCGATATGCGCCAGCAGGTTATGCATCGTCATAATATCCTCTCCGTCCGTCCGGTTGCCATTTCTGTTCCAGTACTCTTTGGCAGACTCGCTCAATACCTCTTCCGCATCCGTCACCAAATAAGAATGATAATGGAACCAATGCAGCAGCACGTCATAAGCAGCTTCATCCTCATAGCGGGTCTCGTTGCTGAAGAGCTTCTGCATCTGCGTATTCTCCGGAGCCACAGTCCATTCATCGCAAAACAGTTTGTAAATCATATTCGACGTTGCCTGATTTACGGGATTATCCGGATTCACAAATGTTCCTTTTCGCCAGCCGTGGTACTGCTGGACATAATGCCACAACAGGAAGCGTATATCTTCCAGATTTGCTTCATCTTCATAGTAATGGTCACTCGTTTCGAAGAAAGGCAGATAATGGCCGTAGTCTTTCTTGAAGCTAATAATGAAACTGCGCCAGATATTGGTCTGGGAAATCACATCCTCGAAATAGGCTGCCAGACGTAACGCAGTCTGCTTCGCCTCTTCCCCCTCGAAAGAATTAACTAGCTCAGTAGCGACCAAGATGTCATATATCCGATTTGCTATGTTTATATAATAAGCATCCGTCGATGAACTTTCTACATAAGGATGCAACAATAACCAATCTTTTGAGAAAATCTTTTTCATCTTACTTCTTGATATGTGTGTTTTATTTGTTCATTTTTATTGGATAGAAAAGTATTTCGGAGTGCAAACGTACATAAAAACTTTTAAACAGACAAAGCCAAAACCGGAAAACGCCCTGCAAGATGGAAAGTAGATTTTCCTGATTTTGTATAGAAATGAAATTAATATTGCCAAATACATTTTACCAATTGAAAAAAAACGTACATTTGTCACGAAATAAAAAAACATTTTAAAACAAAAAAAATAGAAACACTATGGAGAACTCTCGTCGTTCCTTTTTAAAAAAAGTATCTGCTGCCGGCTTAGGTGCTGCCAGTTTGGCTATGACCGGAAATGCAGCAGCAGTAAATACCGCTACTGAAACACAAGCAAAGAAAAAACAGACAAGTGCTGACGACGGAAAGCTGCGCTTCGGCTTCATCGGTACAGGCTCTCGTTGCCAAGAACATATTAATAATGTATTGGCCATACCGGGAAACAAAATCGTAGCTATTTGCGACATCCAGCAAGGTCCGATTGACAGCACATTGAAACACATTTCCAAGTTCGGCGTAGATGCTCCCAAAGTGTACAAAGGAGGTGAACGCGAATTTGAGAACATGCTGAATAATGAAGAATTTGATTGTGTCATCATCGCCAGTCCGTGGGAATGGCACGTGCCGATGTCGGTAGCTGCCATGAAAGCAGGTGTGCCTTACGTGGGCGTTGAAGTCTCGGCCGCCAACACATTGGAAGAGTGCTGGGATTTGGTAAATGTCTCGGAAGAGACCGGAAGCCACCTCAATATCATGGAGAACGTATGCTACCGTCGCGATTGTATGGCAGCCCTCAATATGGTACGGCAAGGCTTGTTCGGCGAATTGCTGCACGGAGGTTGTGGTTATGAGCATGATTTGCGCGATGTGAAATTCAATGACGGACAACATTACAGCTATCAGCCGGGCGGCGAATTACGCATGGGACCTACGGCATACGCCGAGGCACAATGGCGTACAAACCACTCGATTCACCGCAATGGAGACGTATATCCGACACACGGTATCGGTCCGGTAGCACACTGCATGGACATCAATTGCGGAAACCGCTTTGTTTCCCTTTCTGCGATGGCAACACAATCCAGAGGTTTGCACAAGTTTATCGTGGACAATGGTGGAGAAAACCATCCGTTGGCGAAGATTCGCTTTAACTTGGGAGACATTGTTACGTCGATGATTAAATGCGCGAACGGTCAGACTATTATCGTGACACACGATACCAACTCTCCCCGCCCCTATTCGTTGGGATTCCGCATACAAGGTACCGAAGGATTGTGGATGAACGACGGCGACAGCGTTTACATACAAGGCAAATCGAAACCGCATCGTTGGGATAGTTCGGAAGAGTGGTTCAAGCAATATGACCATAAGCTTTGGTCGGAACACGAAACCGAAGCATCCGAAGCCGGACACGGAGGAATGGACTACGTCATGATGTTCGACTTCATCACGGTTATCCGCAACAAACAACCTGCACCTATGGATTGTTACGATGCTGCCGCTTGGAGCGCCATCTCTGCCCTATCTGAGATGTCTATTGCCCGTGGCGGTGCATTGGTCGATTTCCCTGACTTCACACGAGGAAAGTGGATCAACCGAAAGAACAACTTCGCATTGTGATTCAATAAAGAAAAAAGAGGAATCGGAAAATAAAATTCCCGATTCCTCTTCCTTCATTCCGTATTTTTTCTTTGGATTCCTAATTTCTTTGCCCGCTCCAACATAAACTGAAAGGCAGCTTCATGTTCATTCGGAATCACACCGTCCAATATCGCATTCTTAATAGCCTCTTTCAATACGCCGACCGGTCGTGAGGGCTCCAATCCGAATGTCTCCATAATCTCCTCGCCTGTTACAGGCGGTTGGAAATTACGCACTCGGTCTTTCTCTTCTATTTCCGCCAATTTAGAGCGTACTATCCGAAAGTTCTCCAAGAAACGTCGTACCTTTGCAGGATTCTTGCTTGTGATATCCGCCTCACAAAGCTTCATCAAATCATCAATATCATCTCCGGCTTCAAACAGGAGACGACGAATAGCCGAATCTGTTACCTCATTATCCGACAAGGCAATCGGTCGCATGTGCAGGCTTACCATTTTCTGAACATACTTCATTTTCTCGTTCATAGGGAGCTTCATCCTCCGGAAAATATTCGGAATCATCTTCTCTCCAATGAAGTTATGGTTATGAAAAGTCCAGCCCAAGCGCGGGTCGAAACGTTTCGTTGCAGGCTTTCCGATGTCATGGAATATGGCACTCCAACGCAACCAGAGATTATCTGTGGTCTTACTCAAACGGTCTAATACCATCAGCGTGTGAGCGAAGTTATCTTTATGTCCGATACCTTCCTTTGTTTCCACACCTTTTAGTGCTGTAAATTCAGGAAAAATTAACGATAGAAGTCCGCATTTATCTAATAATTCGAAACCAATAGATGGCTTCGGTGAGAGCACTATCTTATTCAGTTCATCAACAATCCGTTCCTTTGAAATAATCTCGATACGCTTCCTGTTTCGGATAATCGCGTCAAACGTATCCGAGTCAATAAAGAATCCGAGTTGAGAAGCAAACCGCACAGCCCGCATCATGCGCAAGGGGTCATCACTGAAAGTAATGTCCGGATCGAGCGGTGTACGGATAGTCAGATTTTCCATATCCTCCAATCCACCGAAAGGGTCAACCAATTCGCCATAGCGATGCTTATTCAAACAAAGCGCCAAAGCATTGATAGTAAAATCTCGCCGATTCTGATCATCTTCCAACGTCCCGTCTTCTACGATAGGCTTCCGGCTATCATGACGATATGATTCGCGCCGTGCACCGACAAACTCCAATTCTAAATCGCCACACTTCACTTGCGCCGTGCCGAAGTTCTTGAATATTGATAGATTAGCCCACCGACCCAACTTTGTTTTCACTCGCTTTGCCAATTCAATGCCACTTCCTACTGCCACAATATCTATATCTTTCGACGGACGGTTTAAAAATATATCACGTACATAACCGCCAATCACATAAACCTCCAATCCCATCTCGTCTGCGGCTTCAGCTACCAATTGAAAAGGCTTTGCGGATATATGGCTTAATAATTCCTCTTTGCTTATATACATATTTGCATTCTATTTGATATTAATCTTCCATCAATCCGGTCAATAATCTTTCCGGAACCCAACCACATTGCTTCATTAACCCTATAATTGTAGTATATAATGGAGACATTTCACGATAATCCGGTTTTAGTTCTATGCCAACCAAACAGGAAAGAGGTACATCTAAAACCGAAAATGTCCGCAAAGCTCCTTTTTCCCAACAATAACTTGTCTCTTCCGGAGTCTTAAATAAAGCCATACGCCATTCTCCTCTTTCACTTTCTTCCACCGGACATATTTCCAATGCTGCATTATACAACAAAGAAACGAAACGAGAATCAGAATCAAAGCCCGTATTCTTTTCATCAAAAGCCACCTTATTATATTCTCGTTCCAAACTTTGTTCCAAACTCTTCAAGCTTTGCTGCTCATCATATTTACAACGGAAGAAAAACACATTCTCATTAAGGCAATATTCACTCAACCGTTCTGCATCAAATGTTAACCGCAAACAAGGATGAATATCCCTCCTCCATGCTGTCTTTTCATAAAAAGAAGCCACAAAAGGTGTCCATTCCGGTCCAATCAAACGTCTCTGGTATTGCCGAAAGAAAGGCATTCTACTTTTGCTCTCTTCAATAGGAATACTTTGTTCTGCTTCATATTTACTGATAGCTTTACGCAACACTTCAAAACCATATAAATCCGGATTTTCCAATAATAAATCGCGTAAAAGCAAACGAACCAAGCTCTTCTTTCCTACACCCTGAAGCCCATGCACAAATGCTTCGACTGATATAAAATAATTCAATACCATACCTTTCCTTTATTCACAAATAAACAAAACGAAAATTATGCACAAAAGCCACTCCGCATTAATCAGCAAGAGTGGCTCTATTATGAAAAAAGTAAAGGTTTATTATTTAGCTTGCTCCAACTGTAACGTCTTAGTCGGCTGGTCACAAACCTCCGTTGGACCGAAATACTGGATAGGACCCGGATAAACGTAACTAGTATTCAATGCCCATTCCTCGCGATGAGCTACAAATTCTTTGAAAGGAGCACCATCCAACTTAACCAAAGCCTTCTGGATAACCGGCTTCATTTCACCATGACGACGTTCCATATTCATCATCATTGTTACAGGAATACCGCCAGCAATCCACTGGTCTGCAGGAGCTGTCGTATTGCGAACAGAAGACATATAACCTGTTTTACCTGCAGCAATCAAGCAAGATGCCGTGTAACCTAACGAATAGCAATAATCCGCATCGTAGTTTGACGGAGCAGCGCAACGTCCTTCATATCCGAAGAAGTGGTGCTGAGCAGCAAACTTGCCTACATATTTGCCTTCAGCTTTCCATTCTGCCAACTTTTTGCCAACCATTTCAGAAAGCAACTTCTCTGTTTCAATCAACGATACCTGTACGTTTCCGTGCGGGTCACGGTCTAATGACAACTGACGAGCCACGCCTTCGGGCAGAGAAGCATAGAGCTCAGAATTCTCTTTTGTCAGCTTACTGATAATATAAGCGCGTTGTTCACTGCGTTTAATCATCTTGAATTCAGCGTCATGCTTAGCCAAGAAATCGTTCAGCTCGGCAATCAGGCGCTTCATGGCTGGGACGAATTCAATCAACCCTTCCGGAATCAATACCGTTCCAAAGTTATTTCCCTCGACTGCACGCTTAGCCACGATGTCTGCGATGTAAGTAACGATGTCATCCAAAGACATATCTTTTGCCTCTACCTCTTCAGAGATGATACAAATGTTCGGCTGTGTCTGCAGAGCGCATTCCAATGCGATGTGAGAAGCCGAGCGACCCATCAATTTAATGAAGTGCCAATACTTCTGGGCAGAATTACAATCGCGTTCGATATTGCCGATTACTTCCGAGTAAACCTTGCAAGCGGTATCAAAGCCGAAAGAAGTCTCAATCTGTTCGTTCTTCAGGTCTCCGTCGATTGTCTTCGGGCAACCGATTACCTGAACACCTGCACCCGTAGCTTTGTAGTATTCAGCCAACACACAAGCATTCGTATTTGAATCATCCCCTCCGATGATAACCAACGCTTTGATGTCTAATTCCTTCAGGATTTCCAAACCCTTATCAAACTGTTCCTTCGTCTCTAATTTCGTACGGCCTGAACCAATCATGTCGAAACCGCCCGTATTACGGTAATCATCAATAATGTCAGAAGTCAATTCCATATATTTATGGTCAACCAAACCGCCGGGTCCCAAAATAAAACCATATAGACGTGAAGCCGGATTGTGCGCCTTGATGCCGTCAAACAAACCTGCAATCACGTTATGTCCGCCCGGAGCTTGTCCGCCCGAGAGAATAACGCCTACATTCATAGCCGGGAACGTCTTCACATCGTTGCTCTTTTCGAACGTAACTACCGGCATACCATACGTATTCGGGAATAATTTTTTAATCTCTTCTTGGTCGGCAACCGACTGGGTGTACTCACCATCTACAGCCTTTACCGCACCTTTCAACGCAGCGGGAACCTTTGGTTGATAAGCCGCTCTTGCAATTTGTAATGCACTCTTTACCATTTTCTTTTTTCGGTTTTAAAAGTTTGCTTTAATACTTCGCAAAGATAAGACTATTTCTCGGAATACGAAAACGCGAATTACTTTTTATCTTCACCCTCATAAAACTCCGGATTCCTATCGGGTATCATAGCAAACACTGATTACAAATAATTGCAAATATAACCATAAATATTTGCGATTATAACTATAAATATTCGCAACAATTAGCATTTTGGAGGCGAATTGTGCAGATTTTCCACAAGAAATATCGTACATATAGATTTTATTTTCTAATTTTACCGACTTAATTCCTTTCCGGGCAGAAAAAAATAGAGAAAAAGAACATTTGATTTGATAAAAAAGAAAAAAAACATATAAATGACGAATAAATGGAATTACCAACCTCCTACCCAAGAAGAAATCCAGCTACGAGACAAGCTGGCATCCGAGCTGGACATCAGTCCAGTTATCAGCCTATTGCTCGTGCAACGGGGACTTACTTCAGTAGAAGATGTTAAGAAATTTTTCAGACCGAGTCTGAATGATTTGGAAGACCCGTACCTAATGCCTGACATGGAGAAAGCTGTCCAGCGATTGAATCATGCGTTGGGGCACAAGGAGAAGATATTGATTTACGGAGATTATGATGTGGACGGTACAACGGCAGTTGCACTGGTTTACAAGTATTTGAGACCTTTCACATTGAATTTGGATTATTATATTCCAGACCGATATGATGAAGGGTATGGCATTTCACGCAAAAGTATTGATTACGCTTATGAGAATGGCGTTACACTTATTATCTCGTTGGATTGCGGTATCAAGGCAATCGACAGGATTGCTTATGCGAAAGAAAAAGGAATTGACTTTATCGTGTGCGACCATCACATGCCGGATGAAGTCCTGCCGGATGCTATTGCAGTATTGGATGCAAAGCGCGAGGATTCAAAATATCCGTATGAACACCTGAGCGGATGCGGCGTGGGATTTAAATTTATGCAAGCTTTTGCCCTGAATAACGGCTTTCCTTTTTCCGAATTAGAGAAGTTATTGGAACTTACGGCAATAAGTATAGCTTCGGACATTGTACCTATCACGGGTGAGAACCGCATTTTGGCCTATTATGGATTGAAGCAAATCAATAATAACCCGAGTTTCGGAATCAAAGGCGTTATTGACGTGTGCGGATTATCAGGCAAAGAGATTACAATCAGCGACATCATCTTCAAGATAGGTCCGCGTTTAAATGCCTCAGGACGAATGATGAATGGGAAAGAAGCAGTAGAGCTTCTCTTAGCCAAAGACAGTACAACAGCCAAAAAGAAAAGTGAAAGCATCAATCATTATAATGAAGAGCGTCGCGAATTAGACAAAAAAATAACCGACGAAGCGAATGCAATCATAGAAGGATTTGATGAACAAGAAGACAAAAAGGCGATTATTGTTTATAATCCGGAGTGGCATAAAGGCGTGATTGGAATCGTGGCTTCACGCTTAACGGAGAAATATTACCGACCAACGGTAGTATTAACACAATCATCAGGGCTGGTAACCGGCTCGGCACGCTCCGTATCGGGTTTTGACATCTACAAAGCTGTAGAAGGATGTCGCGACTTGCTGGAGAACTTTGGTGGGCACACTTACGCAGCCGGACTTTCCCTGAAGGAGGAGAACTTGGAGGCTTTCAAAAAACGATTCCAACAAATTGTCGCAGAAGAAATCATTCCGGAACAAATGACTCCACTAATTGATATTGATGCGTTCCTGGATTTGAAAGAGATAACGCCAAAATTCATGAACGGATTAAAAAAAATGAGTCCATTCGGACCGGAGAATCAAAAGCCTATCTTCTGCACTTGTGGCGTACAAGATTATGGCACGAGCAAGCTGGTCGGGCGTGAACAAGAACATATCAAGCTGGAAATCATTGATAGTAAGTCGACCTCCTCACCCTTTCACGGCATAGCATTCGGCATGAGTTCGTATAATGCTTACATCAAGCAAATGAAACCGTTTGACATCTGTTATACGATAGAGGAAAATACCTATAATGGAAATACGACAGTTCAATTGCAGATCAAAGATATTCGGACAGAGCATTAAATGGAACAAGCAAATATCTACAAGCAAATCCTCCGACAATATTGGGGATTCACCTCTTTCCGACCATTGCAAGAAGAGATTATCCGTTCTGTTTGTGCAGGAAAAGATACATTAGGATTGATGCCAACCGGAGGAGGAAAATCAATTACTTTCCAAGTTCCGGCGTTGGCTATGGAAGGAATCTGCATTGTTGTAACCCCATTGATTGCTTTGATGAAAGATCAAGTGGACAACTTAAAACGTATCGGTATTAAGGCTACGGCGGTTCATTCCGGATTAACGCGCGAAGAAATCATCATCCAATTGGAAAATTGTATCTTCGGTGACTATAAATTCCTGTATGTTTCTCCGGAACGTTTAGGAACAGAATTGTTCCAAAGCAAATTGCAAGCAATGAAGGTCTGCCTGTTAGTCATTGACGAGAGCCATTGTATCTCGCAATGGGGCTATGATTTCCGTCCGGCTTATCTCCAGATTGCCGATATCCGCCAATTACTTCCGAATGTTCCGGTATTGGCTCTAACGGCCACGGCTACGCCCGAAGTGGTAAATGATATTCAGGAGCGACTGCTCTTCAAAGAGAAAAATGTCTTTTCCAAAAGCTTCGCCCGAACCAATCTGGCTTATATCGTCCGTCATACAGACAATAAATTCCACGCTTTAGCCCATATATTAAATAAGGTTCCCGGAACAGCTATTGTTTATGTGCGCAACCGGAAAAAAACAAAAGAGGTAGCCGAATATCTCAAACAACAAAGTATATCAGCCAACTATTTTCATGCAGGATTGAATCATGACGAGAAAATCCTCCGGCAAAACAGTTGGAAAAATAACGAAACACGCGTTATCGTCTCGACAAATGCTTTTGGTATGGGTATTGACAAGCCAGACGTCCGATTGGTTGTCCATTTAGATATGCCCAGTTCATTGGAAGAATATTATCAAGAAGCTGGACGTGCAGGGCGCGACGAACAGAAGGCATACGCGGTAGCGCTTTGCTCTGCAATCGATTCGGCGAACCTGAAAAGACGGTTGAACGATGAGTTTCCGGAAAAGGATTTCATCTGTCGGGTTTATGAAGCATTAGGAAATTATTATCAAATTGCCGTAGGTTTCGGATTGGATACGGTACATGACTTCATCCTTTCCGATTTTTGCGCTGCTTACAAATTTCCTATTCTGCAAACGCACCATGCGCTTAAACTATTGGAACTATCGGGTTATATCGAATACATAGAAGAAACCGACAATGCTTCACGATTGCATTTTACCGCCACACGCGAAGAGTTGTATAAATATTTGCACCAAGACCCATTGACCGATAATATTGTACAGACAATCTTACGCTCTTACACTGGACTCTTCTCTGATTATGCATATATCAATGAAAGCCAAATTGCGGCACGAGCAGGCTGCAAACGCGAAGAAGTTTATCATTTATTAATTGGATTAGCCAAATATAAGCTCGTAAATTACATCCCGGAAAAGAAAACACCGATGATTGTGTACCGGCAAACACGTGAAGAACAACGTTATTTACGCATTCCGCACTCGGCATACGAGGAAAGAAAAGCGCGCATCGAAGCGCGCATCGATAAAGTCTTGGAGTATATCCATTCCGAACACATCTGCCGCACACGCATCTTACTGAATTATTTCGGCGAGCGAACAGACAAGAATTGTGGTACATGCGACATCTGTCTTTCCAAACATGAGAGTGGAATCAAAAATGCTGAATTCAACACCATACGGACAGCTCTCGAAGAGTTATTAAAAGAAAAACCTATGGCAGTTCTTCAACTAAGTGAAATTTTGCCTTTTCCACAAGATAAAGTATTAGGCGTAGTCCGTTTTCTTGCTGACCACGACCCACACTTCCAACTTAAAGACAATTTATTTCAATTGTTTTCATAATTCTTTCGAAAGGAAACCTGCGTAGCTGAAGGAAAATCTTCCGGCACAGCTTGCGTCACCTTTCCAGTCGCAGCCCACTCGGCTCCGCGCAGCAATAGGACTTGGAAACCTGTACACTGCATAGAAGGATTATTTTCCAACGATTCTCCGACATGTCCCAACATCAGATGGAAAATCCTCGCCTTGCCATAATCGACCGTGAAGATGAGCGGTTCTTCCCGTCCCGAGCCTCCTTTGTCTTTATCTGCAAACGCCGTAAAGAGTAGCGTGTCAATATTTGCCGGTCCGCGCATCCGGTCATACAATTCATCTTGGGCATGCAGCCATTTTCTAGGCAATCCTTTCATTACGGGATGCTCCGTATTCCGCGCTGTCAACACATATTCTCGTTGTGGGCCATGCGAACCACTGATGCCAGCCGAATCATCCTTTTTGAGTTGACCATCTTCCCAATACGCATACGAGCCGGAATGTTCGTTGCGTCCTTCCCAACCGCCCAGCGCACAAATTTCATTATACTCTTTCCACGCCGGGAACGAATTGTTTGCCGCATGATAAATCACTATGCCACCGCCTTTCCGGACATACTCCACAAATCGGTGTTTCATTTTTTCAGACCATTCGTCACCGTTATAATCCAGCACAACCAACTGATAAGCTGCAAAGTCTGGTGTGAATGCCGACATATCCGCACCTTTCTCCGGAGAGATAGCGAAATCAACTTGAAACAATCCTGAATTTTCCAAGATTTGCTGAATGGCTATATGGCTTACCTGCCAATTATGGTTATTCTGCCCCGTAATGACCAACGTCTTTATCGGCTCGACCGCCCAGCCAGACAAAATACCTACCCAAAATGACACTATCCAAAGCGTCAACTGTTTACAGATTGTTTTTAGCATGATATTACCGTATTTAAAATTCGTTTCCTACTATTTGCTTCAAAAGGCTTTATCTGCAGATAAGCATTATCCCCAAGTTTTCCACATTATATTAATGTGAGTTCGATATAAGAAAGCGGATTACGGCAGGAGAACGGTTTCCTGTTTACATTACCCGATGGAAATGCCGATTCCGGATGCTTTCTATGGCTTTTG
>CAZOKT010000039.1:0-14850 GCA_964580505.1 uncultured Parabacteroides sp.
CAAGACGGTGAGAAATACCGTCAGGATGTCGCTGAAGAGGACGTGCACCGGATAAGCCTCGATAATGAAAGTGCCAGTAGTATCGCCAAGTGAGATAAGACCGAACTCCTGCTGTAGGAGGCAAAGAATCAGTCCGGCAAGGATGCCGAAGAGAGCGCCGAAGCCTGAAATCATCCAACCTTCGAAGAGGAAGATTTGCCGTATCTGCCGGTCGCTTGCGCCCAAGTTTCGCAGTGTCTGTACGTCGGCTTGCTTTTCAATCATCAGCATCGAGAGCGAACCGACGATATTGAACAGGGCAATGGCCAGCACGAAGCAAAGGATAAGGAACGTAACCCATTTCTCAATCTGCATTATTTTGAACGAAGCCTCTTGCTGCTCAAACCGATTCTGCACGCGGTAGGAGTCGCCTATGATTTCCTGTATCTGCTTTTCAACCTTAGAAAGCAAAGCATCCGGCTTGAGTTTAAGCTCCAAAGCGGAGATTTCCTTGTCGTAATGGAGCAAGGAGCGTGCCAGCGATAAAGGGATAATCATGTAAGAATCATCATATACCTGCTGGTTGATGCGGAAAACGGCGGTAATAAACGTATAGCCCGGATTGAAGGAAGCCGCCGGATTCGCCATGTTTACCTGCTGGTCTCGTTTGGGGACGTAAATTTCGATGGGAGAAACAAAGCCGGCACTGATGCCAAGATGCAAAGCCAATCCGACGCCCAATGTGGCATAGTCGACAACTTCGTCGGATAATTTGAACTCTCCATCTATCAACACCGAGTCAATCGTTACCAACCGGGCGAAGTTCTCATCCACTCCTTTAATAATACCGATGTCTTGCCGGTTTCGATATTTGATGAGCGCATTATCTTGCAGGACTTCGCAGGCGACTTCAACTTCCGGAAGATTCCGTATCTGCCGAATCTCCTCTACATCCGGATTAAAGACTTTCCCGTATTTTGCCGTAATCTTCAGTTCCGGGTCGAAATGACTGAATAAGGAAGAGACCAAATCGTTGAATCCGTTATAGACCGAAAGTGTACATACCAACGCAATGGTTGCAATGACTACTCCGCAAACCGATACCAACGAAATGATATTGATTGCGTTGTGCGATTTCTTGGAGAAAAGATACCGGCGAGCTATGTAGAAAGGAAAGTTCAATGTCCTTACTTTTTCAGCAGATTGTCGATATGCTCAATATAGTCTAACGAATCGTCGATAAAGAAGGTAAGCTCCGGAATCTTGCGGAGTTGCAAGCGTACACGTTGCCCCAAATCATAACGCACAGACTTGGTATTTGCTCGGATAGCAGATAAAATCTCCTCTCCTCGGGCAGACGGGAAGATACTCAGGTAAACCTTAGCCACACTCAAATCTGCACTGACCCGCACCACACTGACCGAAATCAGTACGCCCGGCATAGCTTTTGTCTGTTTCAAAAAGATATCGCCCAGCTCTTTTTGGAGCAAACGACCTATTTTGTTTAATCTTGTAGAATCCATATATCAAATAGAGTTACAGTTATGCTTTCCAGATCATAGTCAGACCGTCACGCAGAGGCAGGATGACTTTCTCCACGCGAGGGTCAGCTTTTATTTTATCGTTGAATGCCAATATGCCCAATGTCTGCTTATCCGCAGGAGGAGTATGTGCATCGGTTACCTTTCCGTCCCATAAGGTATTGTCTGCCAAGATTAATCCACCTTGCCGTACAAAAGGGAATACCAAATCATAGTAATCCGAATATATCCGTTTATTGGCATCAATGAATACCAGATCGAACGTTTCATGCAATGTCGGGATAATCTCCATCGCATCGCCAAAGTGCACTTTTATCTTCTCCTTATGAGGCGATTGGGAAACATACTTCATAATGAAGTCTTCCATCTCATCGTTGATTTCGATGGTATGAATCAACCCTTCATCCATTCCTTCCGCCATGCAGAGCGTGGCATACGCCGTATAAGTACCGATTTCGAGCACGCGCTTCGGACGAAGCATACGACAAAACATTTTCAGGATGCGCCCCTGCAAATGCCCAGATAGCATACGCGGACGAAGCAAGTTTACATTTGCGTCTCGATTCAGAGCAGCCAAGAGAGAGCCTTCTTCGTCGGAATGCGCCAGGATATAATCATTGATGCCCGATAAATCCATTACGATACTTATTCTTCGTTGAACGTCGGCAGGATATAATTCTTGCTCGAATCCAACACTTTGCCTACATTGTTGATTTCCAAGAAAGTTGTTCCGCCACCTTCTCCAAAACTTCCGCTCAGGTAAGCCACCATGTCATCCCGCGTGATGCGTCCGCTATTGATTAATTGGAACAATGCGTCATAGAAATATCCGCGTCGGCTGTCGTTCCACGGCTGGTAAACCGCCCATACACCATACGATAATGACAACATACGCATCACCCGTTCGTTATAGCAAATGGCAAATACCGTAGATGTCCCACGGAATGCTGCCAGATAGCGAGCTGTTCTTCCCGTATAACTATCTGTAATGATGGCCTTCACGTGCAGCTTGGAAGAAGATTTGACAGCCTGTTTTGCCAAGAAAGAGGTTACATCCAAGTCGTTTCCTTCGATTGGCACGCGGATATCGTTAGCCGCCAATTTCGTATTTTCGGCTTCACGAGCCACTTTCGTCATCGTTTGTACCGCTTCAACCGGATATTTGCCATAAGCCGTTTCACCACTCAGCATCAAGGCATCTGTGCGGTAATAAATGGCATTAGCAATGTCTGTTACCTCCGCACGGGTAGGACGCGGATTGTTAATCATGGAGTGCAGCATCTGTGTGGCTACAATAACCGGCTTCTTTACTTCCACACATTTGCGAATCAATACGCGCTGGATGCCCGGAATCTTTTCTGCCGGAACCTCGATACCCAAGTCTCCACGGGCAATCATGATGCCATACGCAGCCTCCAATATATCGTCTATATTATCTACACCTTCCTGATTTTCGATTTTAGCGATAATCTTAATCGGACTATTATATTCGTCCAATATACGCTGAATGTCCAATACATCCTGCTTTGAGCGGACGAAAGAATGGGCAATGAAGTCCAAGCCATGATTGATAGCCCAGATGATATTCTTGCGGTCTCTTTCTGTCAGAGAGGGCAAATTGATGCGTACGCCCGGCACATTTACGCTCTTGCGGCTTCCCAATGTCGCTTCATTCAGGACTTCGCAGACTAAGAAAGTATCGGTTTTCTCTTTCACGCGGAGCTCTAAGTCCCCATCGTCAATCAGAATATCGCTTCCGACGGACAAATCATGCACGAATCGTGCGTAAGAAACATAAATATGTTCGTGTGTCGTCTCTTGGGTCGGGTCTCCGGAAATCATGACGCTATCTCCGACTTTGAACGGAATAGGTTCTTGATTGACCGTAGTGGTTGTCCTCACTTCCGGTCCTTTCGTATCTATCAGAATACCGATACGGTTGGATACGGCACGCACATTCTCAACAATACGTGTCAGTCCTTCTTCACTTAAATGAGCTGTATTTAAACGTACAACATTCATTCCTGCCTCATACAAGGCCTTAATAAAATCCACATCGCAACGTTTATCAGAAACCGTAGCAACAATCTTTGTATGCTTTAACATATATCTAATTTAATTGATAGTTTGCAATCCTTATGAATATAGTTGTAAATCGCTAATTTTATAGTTAGAGAATAGTCTGTTTATGCCTATGAAAAATATCCATTGTCAGTTCTCCTTTAAAAAGGATTCCAATGCCAAACGATAGGAATCCAGTCCGAAGCCGACGATTACGCCCTTGCAGGCAGCCGAAATCATGGATACATGCCGGAAAGCTTCGCGGGCATGGACATTGGAGATATGGACTTCGACCACAGGCGTCGTAACGGCTTTAATCGCATCATGGAGCGCAACGGAGGTATGCGTGTAGGCTCCGGCGTTGAGGATAATACCGTCATATTCAAAGCCTGTCTCATGTATTTTATTGATTAGTTCCCCTTCGATATTACTTTGATAATAAGCGATGTCGCATTGAGGGTATTTCCCGCGCAACACTTTCAGATAATCGTCGAATGAAGCATGCCCGTATATCGCGGGCTCACGCTTCCCCAGCAGGTTTAAATTGGGGCCGTTAATGATTAATATCTTCTTCATTTTGCTTTGATATTTATTATCTTTGCACACAAAGAAGCAAAGAATTTCATCTGGCAAAGATAATACTTTTATTCTACTGGAGCAAATGGGGTAAAGATATGGCACAGGGTACTCAAGAATTATTTATCCGTTATAAGACTTATTTAAAATTAGAAAAGTCGTTTTCCACCAATACGGTTCAGGCCTATTTGACTGATGTCGGGAAACTGGCCGATTTTGCGGATAGGAAAGGAATACGCATCACGCAAATCACTTACGAGGATTTGCAGCAACTGATAGCCGAGCTCCGGGGGCATGAGATTCAGGCTCGCTCGGTGGCTCGTATCGTATCGGGCATTAAGTCGTTTTATCGTTTTTTGTTACTGGACGGATACATAGAAAACGACCCGAGCGAACTGCTGGAAGTCCCAAAAATCGGCATGAAGCTCCCAGACGTTTTATCTGTGAACGAAATAGACCGGATTTTGTCTACAATCGATGTCTCCACTACTGAAGGACAGCGCAATCGTGCGATGCTGGAGGTGCTGTACAGCTGCGGCCTGCGCGTCTCCGAGTTAGTCTCACTGCGCATTTCGGATATTTATCCGGAAGAGGGATTTATCCGCGTCGAGGGCAAGGGGTCTAAGCAACGCCTGGTGCCTATATCCTCCGTCGCCCTGCGCGAGATTAAGAATTATGTCTACTTTCGGGGCTCGATGAGGCCGCAGAGGGGGGCTGAGGATATTCTCTTTCTCAACCGGCGCGGCGCACCTCTGACGCGCGTCATGGTCTTTCTTATCATCAAGCAGCATACCGAGATGGCGGGAATCCACAAGCATGTGAGCCCGCACACGTTCCGCCACTCCTTCGCCACGCACCTGCTGGAAGGCGGGGCTAACCTGCGTGCGATACAGGAGATGCTCGGACACGAGAAGATTTCCACTACCGAAATTTACACACACATCGACCGTGAGTATCTCCGGAAACAGATATTGGAGTATCATCCGCGGAACAGGCGGATGAAATAAACACCTCCTCTCTGAGAAATCTATTTGTCATCAAATTCCTGTTTTTACTATCATTCTGACAAACGACACTTACTCCGGAACGGGGCGAAATCCTCGTTGCTGAGAGGGGGTATTGTCGTGGGGGACAAACGAGGGGTTCGTGGGGGACAAACGAGACCCTCGTCGGGGACAAACGAGGGCCTCGTCGGGGACTAAAGTGAACGCCCTGACTGACAGATGATTGACATTTTGCTTGGAAAAGCGGGGCAGATGCCGCCCGTAAGGCATTATCCTTGTTTAAGTTTCTCTTTGAGATAACGCCCCGTATAGGAGGCCTCGCATTGCGCAACGTCCTCGGGTGTGCCTGCACAGACCAGGTAACCGCCGTCATTTCCGCCCTCCGGACCTAAGTCAATCACGTAGTCTGCGCATTTGATGACGTCCATGTTGTGCTCGATAATCACCACCGTGTGCCCCTTCTGAATCAGCGCTTGGAACGCCTTGAGGAGCGTTTTGATATCGTGAAAGTGCAAGCCCGTAGTCGGTTCGTCGAAGATGAAGAGCGTGGAGTGCTGCTTCTCTTGTCCCAGATAATAGGCCAGTTTGACGCGCTGGTTCTCTCCGCCGGAGAGCGTCGAGGAGGTCTGTCCTAACTTGATGTACCCTAATCCGACGTCCTGCAGGGGCTTGAGTTTCTTGATGATTTTCTTCTCTTGTGCCTCCTGCCGCTGGCTGAAGAATTCGATGGCCTGGTTGACGGTCATATCCAAGACGTCGCTGATATTCTTATCCAGATACGTTATCTCAAGCATGTCCGGCTTGAAACGCTTCCCGTGGCAGGCGTCGCAAGTCAGCGTAATGTCTGCCATGAATTGCATCTCGACCGTAATCGTCCCCTCGCCCTTGCACTCTTCGCACCGGCCGCCTTCCTTGTTGAACGAAAAGTAGGCCGCCGAATAGCCCATCTGCTTGGAGAGAGGCAGCGCACCGAACAGCTTTCGGATTTCGTCGTAGGCGCCGACATAGGTAACCGGGTTGGAGCGCGAACTCTTCCCAATCGTGTTTTGGTCTACAAACTCGATGCCTTCGATGAGTTTCAGGTCGCCGTACAGTCCCGCACTGTCCACCATTTGCACAGCCGCGTTGTCTATGCTGCGCTTCAAGCTCTCGTAGAAAATATCCCGAACCAGAGAGCTTTTCCCTGAGCCGCTCACGCCGGTGACGACCGTCATCACCTGCAGCGGGAACTTCACGTCGATGCCTTTCAGATTGTTCTTCCGCGCGCCTCTTACTTCGATGTAGTTGTTCCAAGGCCGACGGTAGGGGGGAATCTCTATCTTGTCCTCGCCGGTGAGGTAACGCGCCGTGTAGCTGTTGCCCGCAGGAGGCAGATGTGCCAGATCGCCCTGATACACGATTGTCCCCCCAAGGCGTCCCGCGTCAGGGCCAATATCGATGATGTAGTCTGCCGCGCGGATGATATCTTCGTCATGTTCCACCACGACGACCGTATTACCCAGTTGCTGTAATTGACGCAAGACGTGAATCAGCAAGTCCGTATCGCGCGAATGCAGACCGATACTCGGCTCGTCTAAGATATATAAGGAACCCACCAGACTGCTGCTCAGGGAGGTCACCAGATTGATACGTTGGCTCTCTCCGCCTGAGAGCGACGACGAAAGCCGGTCTAACGTCAGGTACCCCAGTCCCACATCCAGCAGGAATTGGATACGGTTCCGTATCTCCGTCAGTAAGCGGGCGGCAATGGCTTGGTCTTGCTCCTCCAGTTGAAGCTGGTCGAAAAAGACCTTCAGTTCCGTCACCGGCATCCGTACCATCTCCGCAATGTTCATCCCTCCGACCTTCACATAGAGCGCCCCTTGTTTCAGACGCGAACCCTGACAGGCCGGACAGATGGTCTTTCCGCGGTAACGTGCCTGCAACACACGATACTGAATCTTATAGAGATTCTCTTCCACGAACTTGAAGAAATCGTCAATCCCATAGACGCCCGGAGCCCCATGCCATAGCAGTTCCTTCTCTTTCTTGCTAAGCTCATGATAGGGACGATGTATCGGGAAGTCATACTTCGCACTGCTGTGGATAAATTCTTTGAGCCATTCGCCCATCACTTCGCCCTTCCAGCACATCACCGCGCCCTCATAGACCGACAGCGATTGGTTCGGCACGACTAAATGCTCGTCGATGCCCAATACCTTCCCGAAGCCCTCGCAAACGGGACACGCACCGAGCGGATTATTGAAACTGAACATCAGATCGGAAGGCTCCTCAAAGCGAATGCCGTCAGCCTCGAAGGTCTTCGAGAACTCTTTAAGGACGGTCTCTTCTTTTAGATAAACTCGGATGCGACAAACGCCGTGCCCTTCAAAGAATGCCGTCTCGCAAGAATCCGCCAATCGGCCTCGCAAGGATCTCTCCGTAGTAACGGCCAGCCGGTCGATGAGCAGCTCGGCCGGCAAGGAAAGGAGCGTCTTATCCGTCAATACCTCCGGAATCCGGTAAACTTTGTCTTGCACAAGGATGCGCGTATATCCCTCTTTCTGGAGAATTTCCAATTGCTCTTTCATTGTGCGCCCTTCGGCGACAATCACCGGCGCAAAGATGGCAAAACGCGTCCCTTCCGGATAAGAAAAGACGAACTTCACGACATCGCTTACTTGATGTTTCTTGACAATTTCCCCCGACACGGGCGAATAGGTCTTGCCGACACGGGCAAAGAGCAGGCGCAGGTATTCGTAAATCTCCGTAGAAGTTCCCACCGTAGAGCGCGGATTGCGCGTATTGACCTTTTGCTCGATAGCGATGGCCGGCGGGATTCCCTTAATATAATCGCATTCCGGTTTGCTCATGCGCCCCAGGAACTGCCGCGCGTAAGCAGAGAGACTCTCCACATAACGGCGTTGCCCCTCGGCATAGAGCGTATCGAATGCTAACGATGATTTTCCACTACCGGACAGACCGGTGATAACTATTAATTTGTCTCTGGGAATCTCTACGTCTATATTTTTCAGGTTATTAACGCGAGCTCCTTTTATATAAATGGAATTATTTTCGGACATGCTTTTTTTCTTACGGCTGCAAAAATAACATTTTAAACGAAGGAGTACAACTGCAAATGCGAAAATTGTTGGGCATAAATACCGGTGAATATCACTATGGATACAGACCCATATAGGCATGAATATTTTTAACATTCCGATAGAGTAAATATTGCCGTCGATAAGCTATCTTTGCCATCCTAATATTATTCTAATTATTAGCTTCATGAGACAATTCGGACTTTTATTTTGGATAGTGTGGTTGATAGGCTTTTCGGCTTGCTCAGATGACGATGATTCTTCGAAAATAGATGAAAGTCAGCTGGACAATCGGACTATTTTGGTCTATATGGCTGCACAGAATTCCTTAAGCAGTTTTGCTTTGTCTAATTTTCAAGGAATGCTTGAGGGCATGGCTTCAGTGGATGAGAATAATCATCTGTTAGTCTATTTAGATACGAATGTAAGCGGGTCGCTTCCCGAAATTATCCATCTATACAAGGATGCACAGCAGGATGTGGTGGTACAAGAGACGCTTTATACCTATCCCGAGCAGGATTCTTCATCGGTAACCATCGAGCGTATGGACGATGTATTCCAGCGTGCTTTCGAGGCTTTTCCGGCTGAGAGTTACGGATTGATTCTCTGGTCGCATGGTGAGGGGTGGTTGCCTGAGAGTTCCGCTCTTCGTTCTTCCCGCACATTCGGGCAAGATGGTGGAAGCAGCGGCCCTAAAATGGAACTTGCCGATTTGGAAGAGGCCATATCGATAGGGACAACTTACCTTGACGGGCAGCAACATTTCGATTTTATCTATTTTGATGCGTGCTTTATGCAAGGGGTTGAAGTCGCATACCAATTGCGGAATTATACGGATTACCTGATTGGCTGCCCGTTGGAAACTCCCGGTCCCGGCGCACCTTATGACCTTCTTATGACTCCCTTGTTTGTTTCCGGAGAGGTAAATGCAATAGACATAGCCGATACATATTTCCAATATTATAACGATAAGTATGATGCGGATGTTTATGGCAGCAACTTGAATTGGACGTTCGGAGCTGCGATTTCGGTAGTAGAGACGGATGCGTTGCCTGATTTGGCGGATGCCACACGCCAGCTCTACGCACAATATGCCGATGTGCTTTCGGAGCTTACGGTGGATGATTTATCTTCCGTCCAAGCCTTTGATTATAACAGACGTTACAGCGGGGTTTATAAACACGCGTATTATGACTTTGGCGATTTTGTCCGCAGCTTTTCTACCGATGAAGAATATGCCGCATGGGAGCAACAACTCAGTCAGGCCGTTGTCTATGCGGCTTCTACGCCCACGTGTTATTCTGCTTATTGTGGGGTTTTTACCATCAGTGCCTTCTCAGGCCTTTCCACCTATGTGCCTTTTGCGGATGAGGATTATGCCGCATGGAACGATGCGTATGCTTCGTTAGACTGGACAAATGCAGTCTATTAAACCGCCGGCAGACTCATGCCGGTGATTTTCCGGTATAAATCCAAGGCATAGACATCCGTCATGCCGGAGATGTAATCCAATACGCATTGAATTTTCCCGTAAGTGGTCGGAGCGGAGGTGTCATACTGCTCTGGAATCCGTTGGAGGAGCAATTTACTGTATGCGTGATTGGGATTCATTACGGCTTCGGTAAAACTGTCTATCAGATGGCTGAAGATGTGATAACCCGCCAGCTCGATGTCCAAAACCTCTTTCGCACGGTAAATCTTCTGGCAGGCCATGGCAGCGCAGGCTTCGTAAGCCCGGCGGGCTGTATCGCCGATGTTCCGAATCAGGGGCGTGTTGTATGTTCCGTCCAGCAGGCCTTCTTCATTCTCCAGAAAGACGCGGCAGCACTCATCCACCAAAAGTCCGACGATGCAAGAGCGCAAGTAGCCGAGCTGCTCGTTCTGGTCGCTGACCATTCGCATCACGCGCTGGATATGTGCCAACCGTTCGCCTTCGAAGAAGTGCAGCAACAGGTCGATGGCTTCGTCTATTGTCAGGATGTGCAGTTTGCAGGCGTCTTCGATGTCCATGATTTGGTAACAGATGTCGTCGGCGGCTTCCACCAAAAACACCAAGGGGTAACGCGCATACCGGTTCGTGTCTTCCGGATTCTGGCAGATACCCAGTTCCTCCACGATGCGCAGATAAGAGTTCTCTTCCGATTGGAAAAAGCCGAACTTCCCGTTTTTTCCTGTATATAGCGAAGCGTAGGGATATTTCACGATAGAGGCAAGCGTACTGTAAGTGAGGGCAAATCCACCTTTCCGCCGGCCTATGAACTGGTGCGTGAGGAGTCGGATGGCATTGGCATTCCCTTCGAAGTGCTGGAAATCCTCCCACCTGCCGCCCTCTTCACGTACCTTTGCCTCCAGTTGCATGCCGTTTCCTTCGGTGAAGTAGGCGGATATAGCTCTTTCGCCGGAATGCCCGAATGGTGGGTTCCCCATATCGTGGGCAAGGCATGCCGCCGAGACGATAGCCCCCATCTCCGGAAGGTTCACGCTGCTCTCCGGATATTTCTGCATCAGCGCTTTGGAAATGTTATTTCCCAGTGAGCGCCCTACGCACGAAACCTCCAGACTATGGGTCAGTCGGTTGTGCACGAAGATGCTGCCTGGCAGCGGAAAGACCTGCGTTTTATTTTGCAGTCGGCGGAAGGGGGACGAGAAGATGAGGCGGTCGTAGTCGCGCTGAAAGTCTGTCCGCTCATGTTTCCGCTCGTGGTACTCTTCCAGTCCGAACCGTTTCCCCGAAAGGAGTTGTTTCCAATTCATAGATTCCTATTTTATCATTGTGTCGCCAAAATTACGGAAATCTCAGCGAACCGCAAGGCTTGTCGCCGGAAAACAACCGGTTCTGAACAGTTCAGAAAGGAAGTTTTGGGGGATAGCGAGCTTCTGAATGGTTCGGGAGAAGGAAATGCCCGGAATTTTTCGTATTTTCGTGCGAGATTAAAAAGAAAAACACTATGAAAACACTTCGGTATGTATGTTTGTGGCTGGCAGCCTGTTTGGCTATGCCACTCTTTGCGCAGGAGGCGGTAAACGTCTCGTTACCTCAGCCCGGCGGAAAAACTTTGTTGCATGAAGGCTGGCTGGCACGTCCGTTCAGTGATATTGGCGAGGATGGCAATCAACTGACGTCCCAACCGTTTCGGCCGGAGGGCTGGCTGAAGGCGAGGGTGCCCGGAACGGTGCTGACTACTCTCTTGGAAAACGGTCATTATCCGGCACCTGAGATCGGGATGAACAATGAGCTGATTCCGGACATCTACCGGGTCGGACGCGATTTCTACACCTATTGGTTCGTCTGCCCGCTTTCGGCGGTTCAGAAAAAGGAAGGCGAACATATCTGGCTCAATTTTCGGGGAATCAATTACAAAGCGGAAATCTACCTGAATGGGAAGCGGGTCAATCCGACGACCCACGAAGGAATGTTCCTGCGCCAATCGTATGACATTACGGCGTTGTTGCGAGACGACGCGGAGAATATGCTTGCTGTGCTGGTGTTTCCGCCGGAGCACGTGGGGAATCCGAATGGCGGACAGGGAGGCGACGCGCAGATAGCGCGAAACTGCACGATGCAATATACGCCGGGCTGGGACTGGATTCAGCCGGTGCGCGACCGCAACACGGGTATTTGGGATGAGGTATCGCTGACTACCACCGGCGATGTACGGGTGCAGCATCCGTATGTAGTGACGAAAGTCCCCGGCGTGCGCAATCCGCATGACGCAAAGCAGGCAAAAGCCTACTTGGAAACCTCCGTCGAGGTGGAGAACGTAACCGGAGAAGTCCGGAAAGGTACCGTCTCGGCAGAATATCCGGGGAAAACCTTAAACCAAACCGTCACGTTGCAACCTCGTGAAAAACGGGTGGTTACATTCCCGCAGATAACGATAGAGAACCCGCAGCTCTGGTGGCCGAACGGCATCGGCGGGCAGCCCCTTCAAGAAATCAGTTTTACCTTCAGGCAAGAGGGAGAAGTGAGTGATGCGGAAACGGTACAGTTCGGTATCCGCGAAATTACTACGCAGAAGAATCCACATAACGGCGGACGTGAGTTTTATGTAAACGGACAGCGTATCTATGTCCCCGGCGGGAATTATATCAATTCCGACTGGCTGCTCCGCCTTTCGCCCGAGCGCTACGACCACGAGGTGCGTTTTCATGCCGAGATGAACCTGCGGATGATTCGCATTTGGGGCGGAGCCTTACTGGAACGCCCTGAGTTCTATCAGGCGTGCGATAAATACGGCATCCTTGTCTTTCAGGATTTGTGGGGCACAGGCGACTGCAATGGTGCATGGGAAGATATTACCAAACTGGATTCGCGCGAACGCCGGTGGGAGTATCCCGACAATCACGACCTGTTTTTACGCTCGGCGGAAGACCAGATAAAGATGATTCGGAACCATCCGAGCCTGTGCCTCTGGTGCGGAGCCAATGAATGGCCGCTGGCAAAGGATATCGACGAGGCCTTGCGCGAAGAAATCCTGCCACGCTTAGACCCCCATCGGCATTTCGCCAGCTATTCGACTGATTCGGTATTCACCCGCAATCTGTTGGGAGATAATGGTGACGGGCCTTATGGAATCCAGGAATTGGATTGGTTCTTCACTTTCCGTTCGCATCCTTTCAATCCGGAAGCCGGCTCGGTGGGTTCTCCGGAGATCGAGAGCCTTCGGGAGTTCATGTCGGAAAAAGACCTTGCAGGATTCCCACGCGGAAGATTTTCCGGGAGCCAGACTTGGCGTTATCATAAAGATTTAGGCTATCGTGACCATTTGGAACGGTACGGTAAACTGAAGAACATCGAAGATTATTGCCGCTATGCGCAGGTGGTGAATTACGACCAATACCGCAGCTTCATGGAAGGTTGGGCATCGCACATATGGGATTGGTACACCGGAATCCTGATCTGGAAGACGCAAAATCCTTGGACGTCTCTGCGCGGGCAGATGTACGATTGGTATCTGGACGTAAACGCGTCGCTCTACGGTACGCGCAAAGGTTGCGAGCCGCTGCATCCTTATTATAACATGGCAACCCGGCAAGTGGAACTGATGAATACGACACTCAATGAATTTAAGACACTGACGGTAAAAGCCGAGCTATACAATCGCGAAGGCCGGCAATTCTGGGAACAATCGCATGAGACCGATGCGCCGCTCAACGATGTGAAGGTGCTGTTCCCGATTCCGGAAGTGAAAGAAGTGGAGGGTGTCTATTTCCTGAAGCTCTCGCTGCTGGACGAGAATCAGGAGTTGATAACAGACAATATCTATTGGCTGACTACCGTCCCGAAAGATTATTCTACGCTGAACGAGCTGCCGAAGTCGCGCCCGGCAATCCAGACCGCATTGGAAAAGCGGGACGGGCAGTATGAAGGAACAATGACCTTCACCGGAGATCAACACGTCAGTTTCTTCAATCGTATCAAGGTATTCGATCGCTCAACCGGCAAACGTATCCTTCCGGTACATTATTCAGACAATTATATTACGTTGATGCCCGGCGATACGCGCTCTGTTACCTTCACACTAAAGACGGAACTGCCGAAGGAACAAATCCAGATTGTCGT
Source organism: uncultured Parabacteroides sp. (assembly GCA_964580505.1). GTDB lineage: Bacteria > Bacteroidota > Bacteroidia > Bacteroidales > Tannerellaceae > Parabacteroides. The sequence goes on from CAZOKT010000039.1 coordinate 13,805, forward strand.
GGAAAGCTGGACGGACGAGAGAAGGGAATGTAAGTAGAGGAAAACATGAAGAGTTAAGAATGAAGAATCCGAAAAGCGGGAGCGTCTTCATTCTTAACCCTTGTCAAATTAAAATTCCAATAACGCCATGTGCGGATTATGGTCGCTCAGATAACCGGTTTTAGTTTCAGGATTCTGAGCAATTTCTGTATTCAGCACCTTGATTTGCGGCGTTACGAAGATGTAGTCTATTTTCTCGCGTTTGTCTGTGGCATAACGTCCGAAATCGTGGAAGGTATAATCGGGACCTGCCTTCTGGTCGGTCATTTTGTAGGCATCCTTCAGGACAAATTCGTTCGTCGTGATGGTTTGGTAGGCTTCCGATTGGTCGTTTACATTGAAATCTCCCGTTACTACCGCCGGATTATCTCCGACGATTTCCTTGATGCGCTGGATAATCAGCAACGCACTTTGTCGGCGTGCTTCGGTTCCTACATGGTCGAAATGTGTATTTACCGCCATGAATATCTTTCCGGTCTTTTTGTCTTTAAACTTTGCCCACGTAGCGATGCGCGTGCAGGCGCCATCCCAACCGATGAATCCTACACTGTCCGGATATTGTGAGAGCCAAAAGGTATTGCTGTCCAACACCTCAAACTTATCCGTCCGATAGAAGAGCGGAGAGTACTCACCCTGTGTTTTGCCGTCATCCCGTCCAACGCCAATAGCGGCATAGCCCGGCAAACCGGCTTTCAAATCTTCCAACTGATTATACAATACCTCCTGCATGCCAATAATGTCCATCTTTTTCATTTGGATGTATTTGCATACCGTATCTTTGCGATATTGCCAATTGTTCAGGCTATCTTGCGGATTGTCAAAACGCACGTTGAAGGTAGCCCATTCGATCTGTGTCTTCACGTCGGTCGCCTCTCCGGACGCATTTCCCTGTTTTGCTTTCTGCCCGTTGCATGCCGAAAGCAAGGCGATGCAGCAAACTGCACTCGAAAGTTTCTTTACCATAATATATTCGTGTATGTAAATGTTTTTCTTTGTAAGCCGACGCC
>CAZOKT010000040.1:0-14672 GCA_964580505.1 uncultured Parabacteroides sp.
ATTATTTGTCACCCGCTCCACAAGCACTGCCGCATGCGCTCGGCTTTTCTTCTGGCTTGTCACCTGCTCCGCATGCACTACCGCAAGATGCAGGCTTTTCTTCTGGTTTCTCACCCGCTCCGCAAGCACTACCGCATGCGCTCGGAGCATTCTGCTGTTTGAAAAAACGATTCTTCAACATACTCTTTACTGTTTAAAGTTATACATTCTTGGAATTCTTTCCGTACACAAATTAAGATGTTTTTTTACGGATAAACAAGAGGCTACCTATTTGTCAGATAGTTACTTTTTTCTCGCTTTTGTTGATTTTCAGACCATTCAAAAGGATAAAAAAACAATAAAAGATATTTAAGTAAAACCTCCGAGGTACTCAGGTCGCACCTCAGAGGCACTTAGGTCATACCTCTAAGGCACTTAGGTTGCACCTTTGAGGCACTTAGGTCAGACGGGCAGCCTACAATCGATTATGCAGACCACACCGCCGTTGGCGAGATGCCATATTGTTTTTTGAAAGCAGTTGAGAAATGAGAAGCATTTTTGAAGCCCACCTCCGTATAGATGTCCACAATCTTTTTCCCTCCTTCTTTTATCAGGGCGTAAGCTACCTCAAGGCGTTTGCGAACAAGCCACCTCCCCGGTGTCAAGTCGCTCAGTTTCTTGAAGTCACGTTTGAAAGTCGCGAGGCTTCGGCCGGTATAATATGCCAATTCCTCTATAGAAAATTCATACATATAGTTGCGGTTCATGAAATCAATGATGTCTATTTTCCACGGCATGTTGAAGTCGAACAGCATGGTTGCGAAGCGTTTATCGATATGCAGCAAGGCAAGCAATCCTTCTTGCAACTTCAGATGCATGAAGTCATCTTGCGGCTTGACCTCGGGGTCGAAGTAGGGAGTCATCGAAGCAAACAGGCTGGTGATTTCCGCCGTACGCGGCAATTTGATTGCACCGGTATCAAGCTTAGGCGTATTGGCAGGAACCTTCAGTTGCTTGTACTTACTGTACATCTCTTTTAGAAAGTCGCGGGTAAATGCCAGAAAAATACCGCAATAACGTTCGCCTTTGTACGCTTTCTTATACATCGTGATATGATGGTCGCGCGGGATAAAGACGCATTCACCTTTGCCCACGCGTATCCGTTTGTACCCATTATCAAGCAACATCTCGCCGGAATAGACATAATTTAGCGCAAAATCGTGCGAACGATGGACGCAACTACCGGCATCATCATAGAAAAAGCTAAAAAAGACATTGTTGTAATTAAAGATGACTTTCAACGGTTCTTGTGCCTCGGTTTGTTTTTGTGTCATATTACCTTTATTATTAACTAATTAGTCGGTTTTGCTAAAAGAGGAAAGCCCAAGATGTTACTCTCTACCCGATGTAGCCTCTTCGTATTCCGCGTCATTCACAGGCTCCAACCAGGTGTTTTGGTTACTTTGCGGATTGCATTCGATAGCCAAATGAGAGAACCAGCTATCGGGTGCTGCGCCATGCCAATGTACCACATCCGGTGCAATCTCTACCACGTCGCCCGGCATCAATACTTGCGCCGGCTTGCCTTTCTCCTGATAATATCCTTTTCCGCCTACGGCAATCAGGATTTGACCGCCGGTATGACTGTGCCAATTATTGCGGCATCCAGGTTCGAAAGTCACGTTAGCTATCGGACAATTCAACCCCTTATTGCTGGTTAGTTGAGCCAAATAAGACTGACCGATAAAATATTGCGCATAATTTACGTTCGCTTCTCCGGTCGGGAAAGCACTCAAGTCTTGAGGAACTTCTTTCTTTTCCATATTCTGTGCATTTAAAATGTTACTCGTAGGGAGTAGCGCCATCAAAGCAATAGCCGCTACAATTAATCTTTTTCTGTTCATATTTTAAGGGTTTATGAAGATTGTCAATAACAAAAGTAGTCTATCCCCAACTCTCTTTTTGTATACAGATTACGGCTTTTCTAACCCTTATTACAGATTCCCTCTATTTTTGCCGATTCTCTTGGGTAACATTATAATCTTATAAAGACAGGTACTCAATAGCAAACATCAAGGCGCTTTATACTATTTCCAAAGCTATGTCTTTAAAGTATGATAATACTCTTTCAGAAGACGCATATCTTCTTCACGGTCAGTAAAAACCTCCATAAATTGCGGACGGATTTGCTGTTCGGCCTGCATGAATGCGGGAAGCCCGGCAACAAGTTCTTCCATTGAGCGGATTGCTACATAGTCAAATCCCCGCTCACGTGCCCAACTCTCTGCACTCGTCCGATGCGGAGCGGTAACAAAACGGCGTGTACGCGGCTCCTTCTCCAGTTCTGGCAGAGCCTGAAAGAATTCCCCTCCTCCGTTGTTAAGGAGCAAGATGCGCAGGTTGCCACGCAAGTGTGAACACCAAAGGGCATTCATATCGCAGAAAAAGCTCAGGTCGTCAATGAGAATAAAGTTCAACTTATCCGATGCCCAAGCGTAACCGAGAGCGGTTGAAAGTGTTCCTTCTATGCCACTTGTTCCGCAGTTACAGCAAACCTCAACTGTATTGGGAATTGGAAACAACTGTGCATAACGAACGGTAGAACTGTTTCCTAAATGAAGCACCGACTCGGTAGGCAGAGATGTCAATACTTTACCGACTGCCACCATCTCGGAAAAGGCAAAATCGGGTACTGGGATTTGTTTCGAGAGCTGCTCCCAGCGCTTAGGATATTCACTTACCTTATTTTCTATCAGATAGGCAATCTTTTCGACAAACTCGAACGGATCCATCTCGATGACCACAGTCTGAACACAGAACGTATCCGTCACTTTCCCATCCGCCGAAACATGCCAATGTTCTTTGGGTGGATTTTGGCGCAAGAACTGTTTGATGCGTTTGGACACAATATGCCCACCGTATGTAATCAGCAGATCTGGCACGAGTTTGAGTTGTTCCTCTTCCGGTAAGGAATAGAGAATGGTATCGAAGTTCTTCACTGGGATGCCCGGCACAGTCTGGTTGCCCGTATGCTCTGCCAGCCATGCGAAATGCTTGTAAATCTGTTTGCCTATTTTCCTTTCGAACTGATAAATGAGATTCATTTGCCCCACAACTATCAAGCGGCGTGTATAGGTATTAAGACGAGCTATCAAATCATTATATTGGCGGTCATAAATATTCAAACCCTGATAGCGGGTGATAACACGTACCTCTGGGAGTTCCTCTGCCGTGAACTGAAACAAGGGTTCCGAAATAGGGATATTAATATGAACCGGACCTTTCCCATGATGATTCAGTTCGAGTAAAGCCTCATTCACTAATCGGTTACAATACCATACCTCTTCGGGAGTATGTGCTTCAGGAAGATTCACCGACATCTTTACAAGCGAGCCAAAAACATCGGGTTGAGGTAGCGTTTGCTCATCTTGCTGACCCATCCACGCCGCGGGTCTGTCTGCCGAGATAACAATCAAAGGAACCTGTTGGTAATAAGCCTCGGCCACAGCAGGATGTAGATTAAGGAGCGCTGTCCCCGAAGTACAACAAACGGCAGCAGGACGCCCGCTACTCAACGCCAAGCCGAAAGCAAAAAAACCTGCGCTACGCTCGTCGGTGACTGCGTGGCATGTGAAAAAAGGGTGGTTTGCTAAAGTATGAAGAAGAGGAGCATTATGGCGACCTGGACATAGTACTACATTTCGGATATCATGTGCGCGTAGGAGTGCCACCAGTTGTAGAATATTTTGTTTATCGGAATACATCGTTTCTTTATTCAATCATTTTCTTCATTAAAAGTCGCTCTGCGAGAGTGCCAACTTCCCACTTTTCTTTTCTTGTAAAAGCAGGTATGAATGTCGGAAAACGTAGGTAGTAATCTGCTCATTCATGCCTATCTTTTTTCGAGGAAGAGGTTATGATTTGCAATCTGTTTATTACAAAACGATTCTTTTGTCATCATTTCTTTTTCATCACACTATTTACTACACGGATGGAGGAAACCAATCGGTCTGTCGAAGTAAAAACATCCACATTCCATACGTGCGACGAACGTCCCTTATGGACGATAGTAGCAACGGCTCGTACCGTATCTCCTTCGTGTGCTGATGAGATGTGATTTCCACTCACTTGCATTCCCACCACGATTTCGTCCGGCTGAACAATCAACATCGAACCGAGTCCCGCAACGGTTTCGGCCAACGCTAACGTCGCTCCGCCGTGAAGAATTCCGAAAGGCTGACGCGTTCGTTCATCTACCGGCATTGTCGCTTCCACACGCGTATCAGACGCATAAGTATATTGAATACCTAAATTACCCATTAACGCATGCTTCGCCCGAGCGTTCAGTTGGTCTAACGGAATTTCTGTTGCACGAAGAGTCGAAAGAATTGCCGTTTCAATCGCTAGTGCCACACCATCCTGTTCGTTGGTAAGGGTTGTTACATCAGCACATCGCTTTACGGAATCGCGAGCGTTCCCCATCGCTACTGCCAATCCGGCCAGTTGCAACATAGGCACATCAGCCACACCGTCTCCGATAACCATTACTTCTTCGGTTTCCAATTTTAGCATATGCATTAGCAATGCCAATGTATTACCTTTATCAACCGTGGGCGGAACCACTTCAAGGAAATAATCTTCCGAACGGAATACATCCGCCGAACCTGACAAACGACGTTTCCAATGATTCTCCAATCCAACCAATTCTTCTTCGTTGTCACTCACCAAAATACATTTGCAAGGCCCGAAGTCTACAGCTGTTGGGAAATCTGCTACCTCACAGATATGCATATTGTTCAGGTCTGCTTCGTGCTGGATATGCGGATTAGCAGGCTGGTCAGTTAAGATAGTATTCCCTTTATACGTGAAGATAGCGAAATTATTTTTCTTCGCTTTCTTATCCAAATAAGACATAAGCATTGAATCAATACGTTTGTCGAACAACATTTGACCACTTGTCATGTCCATTATTTGTGCTCCATTGTAAGATATGACGTATCCCCCATAGTTATTCAGCTCCAATTCGCGAGCCAAAGGCAGGATTCCGTCGGTAGGTCTTCCAGAAGACAAAACCACGTGCACACCCATCTGTTGCGCTTTTAAAATAGCAGAACGCGTATGCTGCGTTATCTCCTTTCGGTCGTTCAGCAAGGTACCGTCTACATCAATGACCAATAATTTATACTTCATAGCCTTCCATTTTAGGGATTAATTGCACAAACGTACAAAAAAACGGATATAATTCCTACCGATAACTTTTATTTTTGTTTTTTGTTAGATGTTCTATCTTTATAATAACGTGCGCTCGATATAAGAATGAACAGGTAGCATATACTGTGATTTTTTGATAAACAGACAACAATCATGTCATCTCTGTTATATTTTAAGAAATAGTTTTAAGATAGCTTTTAGGCAAGAGTGATAAATTAGACAAATTTACAGACGAGGTGGCTCATCGATAAGCAATGGGTCGGTCTATTCGGTAAGAAAAGGTCAGCTTGTTCGGGAATGTTTCGTCCTCTTTCTCGAGATGTAGATTAACATCTGTTCGATATAAAAGATTAAATCATTTCGCCAAGAAATAGGAAAGTAATCACAAAAATATTTAATTTATAACACTGAACATAACATCTGTTTTATTAATGACAGGCAACACATTCTGTTTCTAACGCATATCGAATTCATGTTATTTAGGAAGTATTTTCAGCTCGCCATGCAGGCTTTTTGGGTTTGTCCGAACAAGATAGCTTATCGTTTTACTTTTTTTGATTACATTTGCATCCCGAAGTTACGAAAAGAGTGTAATTTATTCCCCACACATAAGATTTTCCATAAAAGCGGATTGATACGCCGGAACACCATCGCACGCATACAGAGAACCTCCATTTGAGGGTTTTACACGTTGTTTATCAGTGTGCGCACATTATTATAGTGGAAAACGGCATGCAGCTCTGCGAGACGGTTTCGCGATGTGCGCTGGCTTCTCGCAGGGTTGCACTACATTCTTCCATGTTTCACTTTTTATGCGTAACTTTGCCCTACGAAATCAAAAAAACTATTTAAAGAAATATGCAGAATATACGCAACTTTTGTATCATCGCACATATTGACCACGGCAAGAGCACATTAGCTGATCGCCTTTTGGAATACACCAAGACGGTGGAGGGAAAAGCTATGCAAGAGCAGGTCTTGGATGACATGGAACTGGAGCGTGAACGTGGCATAACTATCAAAAGCCATGCCATCCAGATGGAATATACCTACAAAGGGAAACCTTACATTCTTAATCTAATAGATACGCCGGGACATGTCGACTTCTCTTATGAGGTATCTCGCTCAATTGCTGCCTGCGAAGGTGCGCTACTCATCGTCGATGCTTCGCAAGGAGTCCAGGCACAGACTATCTCAAACTTATATATGGCATTAGAGAATGATTTGGAAATTATTCCGGTGCTCAACAAGATAGATTTGCCGAGTGCTATGCCTGAAGAAGTGGAAGATGAGATTATCGAACTGTTGGGATGCGAACGAAGCGATATCCTGCATGCCAGCGGAAAGACAGGAGAAGGAGTGGAAGAGTTGTTGAACGCAGTTGTAGAAAGGATTCCGGCACCCAAAGGAGACCCTGATGCACCTTTGCAATGCCTTATCTTCGACTCTGTTTTCAATGCATTCCGAGGTATCATTGCTTATTTCAAGGTAGAAAACGGTGTAATCCGCAAAGGAGACCACGTCAAGTTCATCGCTACGGGCAAAGAGTATGATGCAGATGAAGTAGGTGTACTCAAGCTGGAAATGTCTCCACGTCCCGAAGTACGCACCGGAGATGTAGGCTATATCATTTCGGGTATCAAGACATCTAAAGAAGTACGTGTGGGAGACACTATTACGCATGTCGCACGACCTGCCCAAAATGCCATCGCTGGATTTGAAGAGGTAAAGCCGATGGTCTTTGCAGGCGTTTATCCGATAGAGACTGAAGACTTCGAAAATCTCCGTACTTCTTTAGAAAAGCTGCAACTGAATGATGCTTCGCTGACTTTCCAACCAGAGAGCTCTGCGGCATTAGGCTTTGGTTTCCGATGTGGCTTCTTGGGATTGCTGCACATGGAGATAATACAAGAACGACTCGACCGCGAGTTTGGCATGAATGTCATTACCACGGTTCCAAACGTTTCCTATAAAGTGTACGACAAGAAAGGAAATTGCAAAGAGGTTCATAATCCCAGCGGCCTGCCTGACCCTACGCTCATCGACCACATCGAAGAGCCTTACATCCGTGCCTCCGTCATTACACGCACTGCCTATATCGGACCGATTATGACACTTTGTTTAGGGAAGAGAGGTGTCTTGGTGAAGCAGAACTACATATCGGGAGACCGGATCGAAATTATCTACGATTTGCCTTTAGGTGAAATCGTCATTGACTTCTATGATAAACTGAAAAGCATCTCGAAAGGCTATGCTTCGTTCGACTATCACCTATATGATTATCGCCCGAGCCACTTGGTTAAGCTCGATATCCTACTGAATGGGGAATCGGTTGATGCCTTATCTACGCTGACACATTTCGACAATAGTGTACCCTTCGGAAGGCGGATGTGCGAGAAACTTAAGGAGCTTATTCCGAGACAGCAGTTCGAGATTGCCATCCAAGCAGCCATAGGATCGAAAATTATTGCACGTGAAACCATCAAGGCAGTCCGGAAAGATGTTACGGCAAAATGCTACGGCGGTGATGTTTCACGCAAACGAAAGTTACTCGAAAAGCAGAAAGAAGGGAAAAAGCGTATGAAACAGATCGGAACTGTCGAGGTGCCGCAAAAGGCATTCCTTGCCGTATTGAAGTTAGATTAAATCATTTATTTGTAGAAAGCCGGCATCTTTCAACGGATGACCGGCTTTATTATACAAATGCAAACCTTTCCTTAGCTAATCGCCGAAGAGCAGATGGTAATCACGTTCGGCAGCCGGTGTCACCCACTCCTCTGGAATCATTTTCCATTGATGCAGGCATCGTGGTATTATCGTGCCTTTGTTCTTGATGTACTGTATAAGATAATAACGCAAATCTTTGTCCGTAGAGGTGATAATACGCTCTTTGAGCCGATTTGCCGGTATGCCCGAACCTTTGGTCAGAATCTCGCCACCTCCATTCCCCCGATAGGAGTTGATAGCAACGGTGTATTCCTTATCCATCTCAAAGGGCTCACCTGAAGCCAGACTCACTATCTCAACACGTTCCCCCACAGGCTTGCGGACATCCACCGTATAAATTACCCCTGCCGCCGAGTCGAAGTTAAAACTCGCATTCACAAATGTATAACCGGTTCCATCCGGACGTTCCTTCAAGAGAAGTAAATGATCGTCGGGAGATTGCATTTGGTTTGTCCATAAACCATACGATTCTTCTAAGGCACCTTTTATTTCTCTACCCGTTAACCTCATCGTATAAAGCAGGTTTTCATATTTATAGAGATTAAACATATCATTCATGTAAATATCCCCCTCGTCTATGTGCGCATCAAATGAGAGCGGTGCGGCAAGCGAGATATCGGCTCCACTAATCTCTAACTGAAGCGCGTGTATCAGATCTATAAAAGCCGACGCACCGAAGTAGGAAGGCCTCGTGGATATGCATTCGGTAAAGCTCCCCACCTTTTCGGACACAAACTGTTCTACTGCCTGATATTGCGAAGCAAACTGCCGAAGGAATTCTGCGTCAGGTTTAAACGTATCCGTCGATACCAAACTCCCTTCGACATGCTTCTGTGTTACCTGCCCATCTTCCACCGTCAGGACAAGCTCGACTGCTCCTACAAGGCGTCCGTTATTTGCCGGATTGATAAGCAGTACCGAGTCGCCGCGACTATTTGCTACCTTCCCGCAAAAACTACGATGGTCATGCCCCATCATTATAACGTCGAATCCCGGAATCCTTTGTGCCACCTCCATGCAGGCATTTTCACGATATTGTCCGCCTATTGTGTATGCATCTCTTCCGGCATGAAAAAGCCCCACCACAACGTCCGGCTGTTCTTCCGCCTCAATAACAGGCATCCACTTACGAGCTGTCTCCTCCATATCCATGAAATAAAGCCCGCTCCATAACGTCTCTGGCAGCCAAGTCGGGATAGCCGGTGTTATCATACCCAAGAAGACCACCTTCACACCGTCTCGCTCTACTACATGGTAAGGCTTAAAATATGTCTCGCCATCCTGACGAACTACGTTAGCTCCCAAAATAGGGAAATTGCATTGACGCGCCCAGCGGTCGTAAACACTGTGTCCCGCCTCTACGTCATGGTTTCCCATGTTGCCTGCCGTATATTCCATATAGTTCATCATTGCCGCTGCCAAATGTACTGATGTCGTATCCATAAAGTTATAATAATAGGCAGAGGGCTGTCCTTGCAACACATCGCCGTTATCTACCAAGAGCAGATTCGCACCATATTGCTCACGCTCCTGCTGTACATAGGCGTAGACTCTGGAAAAGCTGCCACCCCACTCTCGCTGCTCGATAAAATTGTACGGGAAGAAATTGCCATGCATATCGCTTGTTTCCACCAATTTTAGCCTTACTTCGCGTCCAAAAGCGCCGAACAATGTAGCACACCATAGTGCAAAAATTATCCAACCTATTCGTTTTTCATTCATGTTCATTTGCCTTATTGTATAAAATAATAATGTCCCAAAGACCAGAAAAAAGGTAGGGAGTCTTGAAAAAAATAGCTGCCCAAACGAGCAGCTTTTATCTTTTATTCCTCATCCAGCTTATGTATAACCAGTCCCGAGCGGAGTTTCGGCTCAAACCACGTAGTCTTCGGGGGCATAATGTTCCCACTGTCAGCAATGTCCATCAGTTGTTTCATCGTAACCGGATAGAGTGCCAAGGCAAGTTTCATCTCTCCGCTGTCTACACGTTGCTTTAATTCTTCCAAGCCTCTAATGCCCCCCACAAAGTCAATGCGCTTATCGGTGCGCAGGTCTTTGATACCAAGTAGGCGATTCAGTATTAAATCTGAGGAAATAGTAACATCTAAAGTTCCTATGGGGTCGTCATCGTCATAAGTATTCGGGTGCGCAGTCAACGAATACCAATGTCCCGCCATGTAGAGCGAGAAGTTATGAAGTGCGGCCGGCCGATAAACATCCGTTCCCATATCCTCGACATCAAAATCTTTGGAAAGCGCCGTCAGAAACTCAGCGGGTGTCATTCCGTTCAAGTCGCGGACTACCCGGTTATAATCAATAATGGTCAGCTGTTTGTCCGGGAAGCATACCGCCATGAAGTAGTTATACTCTTCGTCCCCACGATGGGCAGGATTTTGCCGAGCCTTCTCGGCTCCTACCAGCGCAGCTGCGGCAGACCGATGGTGCCCATCAGCAATATAGAGTGCAGGCATTGCTGCGAAAATATCGGTAATCCGGCGGATATCCTCATCTTGGTCGATAACCCATAAGGTATGTCCAAAGCCATCTATTGGCGCAATGAAGTCGTACTCTGGTTCAGTTGTTGCATATTTACTGATGATTTTGTTGAGCTCCTCATTTTCAGGATAAGCGAAAAATACAGGTTCAATATTTGCGTTGTTGACGCGGACATGTTTCATACGGTCTTCTTCCTTGTCACGGCGGGTCAGCTCATGCTTCTTGATAAGACCGTTCAAGTAATCTGGCACGTAAGCACACACTACCAGTCCAAACTGTGTTTTGCCATGCATTGTCTGTGCATAAACATAGTAGCAAGGCTTTGCATCTTGAACCAACCAACCTTTCTCTTGGAACTCTCGGAAATTCTCGGCAGCTTTTCGATAGACTTCCGGCGCATGTTCGTCGGTTCCTGCCGGGAAATCTATCTCCGGACGGATAATATGGTAAAGGGATTTCTCATTGCCCTCAGCTTCTTTGCGAGCCTCATCGGAATTTAAAACATCATACGGACGAGACGCCACTTGCTCTACAAATTCTTTCGGCGGGCGTAAGCCTCTGAATGGTTTTATTGTTGCCATGGTATATATAGAAAAACAACGGACACGAAGGCAAAATGCGTTGTGTTTTTTGTGAATCCTTCGTGTCCCCTTGTGTTGAATTTATTTGTTTACACGGAATGTTTCCACGCCATTCTTCAGATAATCCTCGATTTGACGGGCAGCAGCTATGCCTGCATTGATATTGGCTTCGGCTGTTTGAGCTCCCATCTTCTTAGGAGTAGCGAAGTAACGATTGGCAAATTTCGCAGCAAATTCTTCGTGGGCTACCGGCATAATGTCAGTAACATACTTGAGATCTGTACGTTCTTCCATCAATTGAATCAGCTCGGATTCATCAATGACTTCCTTACGAGCCGTATTCACCAACACACCGCCCTTCGGCATTCTACCTACAAGAGATGCATTAATAGACTTCTTGGTCTCAGGAGTCGCAGGTATATGCAGAGAAATAATGTTACACGTAGCATATAATTCCTCCGCAGAGCCTACAGCTTTGACGCCGGCTGCCTCAATAACATCTTTCGGGCAATAGGCATCGTAGGCGTATATCTCCATACCGAATCCAGAAGCTATTCGAGCGACATTACGCCCTACATTACCAAATGCATGGATTCCTATCTTCTTTCCTTTCAATTCAGTTCCCGAAGTACCATTATAGAAATTCCGTACAGCCATGACCATCATTCCAAAGGCTAATTCGGCCACAGCATTCGAGTTTTGTCCCGGTGTATTCATCACACATACGCCATGAGCCGTAGCAGCTTCCAAATCTACATTGTCATAGCCAGCTCCGGCACGCACTACAATCTTCAGTTGCTTTGCGGCATCAAATACCTCAGTATCCACCTTATCACTGCGGATAATCATCGCATCAACATCAGCCACAGCTGCTAAAAGTTGCGATTTCTCCGTATAACGTTCCAAGAGTACTAATTCATCACCTGCCTGTTCTACCACTTCGCGGATACCCTCTACGGCTATCGTAGCAAAGGGTTTTTCGGTTGCTATTAATACGCGTGCCATATTTAGTGCTGTTTTTCAAATTCTTGCATAGCTGCAATCAATACTTCCACGCTACTCTTTGGCATAGCGTTATAGAGAGAAGCACGGAATCCGCCAACAGAACGATGCCCTTTGATGCCTACAATCCCTTTCGATGCGGCAAAAGTACTGAAATCAGCTTCCAGCTCTTTGTATTCATCATTCATCACAAAACATACATTCATGATAGAACGATCTTCCGGAACGACTGTACCCTTGAACAGTTTATTGCGGTCTATCTCATCATAAAGGATAGCTGCATTTTCTTTGTCTTTCTTCTCCATAGCAGCAATACCTCCTTGCTCTTTATACCATTTTAGGGTTTGCAGAGCAGAATAGATAGGCAACACCGGCGGAGTATTAAACATCGAACCTTTATCCACATGCGTCTTATAGTTCAACATCGTAGGAATCGGACGTTCTACATGACCTAAAGCATCCGTACGGACAATCACTAAAGTAACGCCTGCCGGTGCCAAATTCTTTTGTGCTCCGGCATAGATGATGTCATACTTTGATACATCAATTGGGCGAGAGAAGATATCCGAAGACATATCTGCAACCAAGCGTGTTCCCACTTCTGGGTCTTTGCGCAACTCCGTCCCATAAATCGTATTATTCGTTGTGATATGGAAGTAATCCGCATCTGCCGGCACGGAATAATCTTTCGGTATATAAGTATAGTTCTTATCTTTAGAAGAGGCTACAACATCTACTTCTCCAAACAGCTTGGCTTCTTTGATTGCTTTCGAAGCCCATGTTCCTGTGTCTAAATAAGCCGCTTTCTTATTTAACAGATTAAATGGAACCATACAGAACTGCATACTTGCGCCACCTCCCAAGAGAACTACTTCGTAACCTTCCGGAAGGTCTAAAAGCTCTTTAACAAGCGATTGAGTCTCATCCATTACAGCAACAAATTCTTTACTACGATGCGAGATTTCCAGGATTGATAAACCCATTCCCGCAAAATTTTCTACTGCTGCAGCCGTATTCTTGATTGTGTACTCACTCAGAATAGAAGGACCTGCATAAAAATTGTGCTTCTTCATATGAATACTTTTTAATAATATAACATTTTGTCAGTCAAACACTGACCTTGAACAAGCGTCGAAAGTAAGCATTATTTATGAATGGACAAACTTTTCTTGCCAAAAAAAACATTTCAGAAGCGATTTCCCCATAGCTTACGCATTTGCTCTATCAATTTATATTCTGCCGGATTCTCCTGTCCGTGCCATATCCGTTGGCTCTTCACCTCTTCGGGCAAGTAATCCTGCTTGACAAAATGATTTTCATAATCGTGGGCATATTTATATTCTTTCCCATAATCCAGTTCTTTCATCAACTGGGTAGGCGCATTACGCAAATGCAGCGGAACTGGCAAATTACCGGTGTTATTCACAATCTCTATTGCTGTATTTATCGCCATATACGCCGAATTGCTTTTCGGACTACATGCTAAATAAATCGTAGTTTCAGCCAGCGGGATACGTCCCTCCGGCCAACCTATCTTCTGGATAATGTCAAAGCATGCATTGGCAAGAAGCAAAGCGTTCGGATTGGCAAGTCCGATATCCTCTGCGGCTGAGATACACAACCGGCGGGCTATGAACTTCGGATCTTCTCCGCCAGCCACCATCCGTGCCAACCAATAGACAGCTGCATCCGGATCGCTCCCTCGAATCGACTTAATAAATGCCGAGATAATGTCATAATGCATCTCTCCTCCTTTGTCATAGGCTGCCGGATTTTCTTGCAGGCGTTCTATCACCTTTTGGTCGGTTATCTCGATGTTTTCTCTCTCTTCGGCTGATACGACCAATTCCAATATATTCAATAATTTACGAGCATCGCCTCCCGAATAGCGCAACAAGGCATCTGTCTCTTTCAACTCAATATGCTTCTCTTTTAGGACAATATCTTCCGTAATCGCCCGATGCAGGAGTTGCAGCAAATCCTCTTTGCCTAACGATTTCAAGACATACACCTGACAACGCGAGAGTAAAGGGCGGATCACTTCAAACGAAGGATTCTCGGTGGTCGCACCTATCAGTGTGACCACACCTGTCTCTACAGCATTCAGCAAAGAGTCTTGTTGCGATTTACTAAAGCGGTGGATTTCATCAATAAACAATATCGGAGAAACTGTATTGAAAAAGCGGTTGCTCTTCGCCTTTTCAATTACATCACGCACATCTTTCACGCCCGAATTAATGGCACTCAAGGTATAAAACGGGGCTTCCAACTGCTGCGAGATGATATGCGCCAGCGTTGTCTTTCCCACACCCGGCGGCCCCCAAAGGATAAACGACGGCACTCGTCCGGCGTCAATCATCTTGCGAAGCACGGCTCCTTCACCCACCAAGTGCTTCTGCCCGATATATTCATCCAGTGTCCGTGGACGTAAACGTTCTGCTAATGGCTGCGGCATATTTATTTCTCCTTTCGTTCCCGCAAAGATACAACTTAAATCCGACCTGATTCCCCTTGTCCTGCCATAAAAAGAGACAGGAGGACTCGCGTGCACGTTCATCCTAGCAGACCAGTTATCCGTAGATGTAATCGCTAATGAAAGCATACTTTCCGTATTCGATTCGTTGCCGCTGAACAGCGCCTTCACCGGCAGAAGCACCCATTGACAACCCGTCTTGA
>CAZOKT010000041.1:0-14572 GCA_964580505.1 uncultured Parabacteroides sp.
CCTCTTTTTATGTTTTCCGCATTCCCCCGCAAATAAGGTTTGGCAGCCAAAACGGAGGGAATCCTCTAACCAAGATATGGTAAAAAAACAAAATATTTCAGAGATTCACCCTACTTTGGACTTTACAGAATCTGATATTCCGGAAAAATATCGCAAGAGTTTTTAATGAGAGTGATTGGCATAAGATGTCCGTGCAACAAATACACGGATGTTTCGCAAGCCTGTCTGTCTCATTGCAAGAAAAGGAAGAGGAAGGCTTCAAGGACAAGGATGCTCAAGCGCCGTTGAGAAGCTTATAATAACATGAGTTCGATATAAAGGAATAAGTAAGGACATGAATCGGCATCGGCTTGTGGATATTACCTCCGGACTACACAGGTTTAACCTCCGAGGCACTTAGGTTACACCTCTGAGGCATTTAGGTTGTACCTTTGAGGCACTTAGGTCAGACGGTTCGCTCTGCCTATATCGAACTCATAATACATCAGGAAGGTTCTTGTCGGGGAAAAGGCACTGTTTGAAGGCCGGAAGGTCAGTGACCGTATGCCAGCATGGACAGATTTATGTACGTCCTACTAATGAGGGGATACGGCAAAATGCCGTACTGATGATAAACAAGATAAGGAACAGACCAGATAAGATTATGTGAGTAAACACGGAAAAATTACAATAAAAATGGCATATGGAGTGATTAGGAAGCTATCTTCTTCATATGCCATCTTATTTTTGAGGACATTTACTGAATGTCCCTAATGTATATCCCTATACAATAAGTAGAAAAAGGGGTGTACAGGATTCTACTCCACTGTACAACCCCTTCATACTAATATTTATTTCAGTTCGAATTTTAGGGCAATAGGCTCGTTATTTAATCCTTTCGGAAGAAACACTTTGACTTTATTTCCATTCACTTCATATTTTACCCGTTTACCATTAGCGAGGAGGGTCATTTTCCCTTTCGGGATATTTACACTCCATTCTATACTCTCCGGAAGCATTTCATCGTCGGAGAGGGCATAAATGGCATAGAGTGTTTTTCCATCTTTATCTGCTGTAAACCAAACGTTATTATCTTTATAATGTGGCGTGGTCTCTGTGTTGTAAATAGCCTTTCCATTAGCACGCATCCATTCGCCCACTTGATGAAGGATATCGACAACAGGCTGCTCAATAATCCCCTGCGGAGTAGGCCCGACGCCCAAGAGTAGACAACCGCCTTTAGCTGTAATTTCGGTTAGAATGTCAATGACCTTTGTAGCCGACTTGTAAGGCGCATTTGGTGTCCATCCCCAATCATTACTCAGTGTGATGCAGCTTTCCCACGGGTAATTGAGTTGTTTTTCTGGGATGCCGCGTTCAGGTGTCTGGTAATTCTCATGTTTGTTGCGCATACTTCGGTCTACAGTAATTAGCCCGGGTTGTGCTTCGCGTGCCATACTAATAATATCGTCGATTTTAATATCCTGCCGTTCTCCGCCAACCCATCCTCCGTCTAACCAAAGGATATCAAATGAGCCATAATTATGCATCAATTCACTGATTTGGTTATAGGTAAATTGCTGGAACTTTTGCCAACGCTCCGGATAGGTAGCTATCTTATAGTTCACGTTTCGGTTTGCCGTTGCATAGTAAGGCCACCAATAATAAGTACAATGCCAGTCTGGTTTTGAAAAGTAAGCACCCACCATGAAGTTCTTCTTGCGGAAAGCATCGAAAACGTAACGGGCTACGTCCTTCTTCGGATTATCTTTGAAGGCTCCGTGGGCAATCGAGAAATTAGTTTCTTTTGTGTCATACATACAGAATCCGTCATGGTGTTTGGTGGTGAAAATGGCGTATTTCATGCCGGCATCTTCCATCACGTCTGCCCATTGTTCTGGATTAAAATCCACAGGGTTAAATTCATCAATTAAGCCCCAATACCATTTCTTATAATCTTCGTAATTCCAAGTTGTGTCTCGCGTAATCCAATCTTCCGAACAAATAGACCACGATTCCACTATACCCGGAACAGAATATAAGCCCCAATGGAACAAAACTCCGAATTTTTGGTCTTGCCAAACGTCAAGTTTTTTTAAGACAAGCGAATCAGTAGGCCAGATGTAATCATTTTCACTCGATTGTTCATGTACAAATCCTTGTACTTTTGTTTCCTCTTGTGCTTGTACGTTGTACGAGCAACTCAAGATAGCAAATCCAAGCATCCACTTGGATAGATTCCATGTCTGTTTTTGCTTCATGTGTTTTTTAGATTTTGTTTTCCTTGATGCAAAAGTAATCATAAAAATGATTACTTTCGCGTGCAAATTCGATTAATTGAATGACGAAATACGAAAAAGTATTTTCTATAATTAGAAGAATCAAATGTGAAAGATTCAAACATAAAGAAAAAGATGATGAAAAAGTTTATCGTAAATGCCAGTGTTATCGCTTTGGCATGTTTATCGACGGGGGCAAAAGCCCAATCACTGAAGGATATTTTAAATTCTTCAATGGTAAAAGATGTTGTAACCTCCTTGACGGGAGGAAAAGACGTTACAACAGATAACATTGTAGGAACATGGAACTATGTCAATCCAGCTGTTGTATTGGGAAGCGATAATACTTTAAAGAATGTGGCCGCCAATGTTGCCACTAGTGAGATTGAAGAGAAGTTGCAAACCTATTGTGACAAGATTGGCATCAAGGAAGGAGCTTTCAGCTATACCTTTAATAATGACGGTACATTCTCCTGCATATTTAAAGAGAAAACCTTGAGCGGAACTTATACTCTCGATTCGACGAATGAAACAATCGAGATGAATTATGGCAGGTCTGAGAAGTTGCAACTCCTGAAGCAATCAGCACAAGTAGTGGTGACGAGCGACCAACTGGCACTTCTTTTTAATGCAGATAAATTGTTGGATTTCTTGAACACATTGTCATCCATTTCTAATAACACGGTTTTGAGCACAATCAATAGCTTGGCAGAGCAATACGATGGCGTCCAAATCGGATTCGAATTTGAACGATAAATATGTTATTATCTTATTTACATAAAGGCGTAATTGAAGCCGGATGCGATGAAGCAGGACGAGGTTGTTTGGCGGGTGCCGTGTATGCGGCAGCCGTGATTTTCCCTCCTGATTTCAAAAATGATTTATTGAACGATTCAAAACAACTGACAGAAAAGCAACGTTATGCTTTACGCAAAATAATTGAGCAGGAAGCTGTTTCATGGGCAATCGGTATTGTTTCACCGCAAGAAATCGACCAAATCAATATTTTGAACGCATCTTTCCTCGCAATGCATCGAGCCATCGACCAATTAAAGATAAGACCAGAACATTTATTAATCGACGGAAATCGTTTTAATCCATATCCGAATGTGCCGCATACAAAGATTATCAAGGGAGATGGAAAATATCTTTCGATAGCAGCAGCGTCCATTTTGGCAAAGACTTACCGAGATGATTATATGAATCGTTTACATGAGGAATATCCTATGTACGATTGGATTCATAATAAAGGTTATCCAACTCGGAAACATCGTGCGGCTATTGAACGTTTTGATACAACGCCTTACCACCGGATGTCATTCAACCTCTTAGGGAATAAACAGCTTACGTTGGATTTTTGATGTTGTCGGTGTCGAAGATAAAGATGTCATCAGCATCTCGCCAAACGGGAAATTTCTCACGGAAATGCTCCTGTTCTGCTGCTGAGAGTAGGCAAGTGAGGAGACATTCCTCTGCATCAGAAGCATCAGCCAGTTTCTTACCTTTCGGAGAGAAAAGGACAGAATCACCTCGATAGCGAAATCCTTTTCCATCTATACCCGTCCGGTTTACACCACATACATAAGCCTGATTTTCTAAAGCACGGGCAAGAAGTAAAGGTTGCCAAGCCGAAGCACGCACCTCCGGCCAATTAGCCACATAAATCAACAAGTCATATTCTCTGTCTTGATTCCGGCTCCAGACGGGGAAACGCAAATCATAACAAATTTGTAAACAGATATTCCAACCTAAATAAGAGATGATCGTACGTTTTTTCCCCTGTGTGTAAACTTTTTCTTCGCCAGCCATGCGGAAGAGATGTCGTTTGTCATAATAGGAAACACAACCCGATGGCTCGACAAAAAAAGCACGATTGAAAAACAGTCCCTCATCGATGGCTATGAAACTCCCGATAATTGCCATACGGAAACACGAAGCCCAGTTTTTGAGTCGGCGGATGGTTTCTGCATCATTAGTTTCTGCCAAATATTTTGCTTTCATACTAAAACCTGTAGTGAACATCTCAGGAAAAATGGCTATGTCGGTTTGTCCTACCAATTGTTCTAATCTTAGTTTGTATGCTTCCCAATTCGCTTGCTTGTCTTCCCAAACAATAGGAGATTGAACCATACTTATTCGTAAATCATTTCGTATATTCATATTATAGATAATGAATGTTTAATCAGCAAAATTTTCTGGATGACAAGCTGTAATGCCCTGATAACATGCTTTTATTTGGGTAATATCCCGTTCTACGTCACCTGTCGGATGAAAGATACCGAGCGTTCCTATCTCTTTTTTCCTATAATCTATATAAGCGAGTAAGATAGGGACGTTTGCTTTCAGAGCAATGAAATAGAATCCCTTTTTCCATTCTGAAGTGTGCTTGCGTGTCCCTTCGGGTGTTATTGCTACTTGAAAACGTTCATGCCGCTTGAATAAGGCAGATACTTGATCGGTCAGTGATGTATGCGTATCTCTTTTCACCGATATCCCGCCCATAGACTTTAATAATCTACCAAGTGGGAAGAAAAACCATTCACTCTTCATCAGAAATCCGGCAGTCATTCCGATAGAGGTATAAAAGAGTTTCCCCATAACGAAATCCCAATTGCTCGTATGAGGCGCTACGCAAATTACACATTTGGGCAACTCGAAGCCCTCGGTAGAAGCCGTTCTCCACCCTGTAGCCCGCAAAAAGAACTTACTTATTGCCTGTTTCATCTAATTAAATTGCATCAATCCTATTGGATATATAATAAATACGGAGAAAAACTAAGGAAGAAAACTTTCTTCGGGAGGTTTCGAAAATTTCCTCGCCTTCTATATCCAAAAAGAAAGGCACCATTTCCGGAGCCGGAGCTATCGGAAATGGAGTCTTTGCTGTTTTTTCTTACTTATTTAATTCACTAATTTCTGCGGCGATGCTATCTACTTCCGTCTGAAGTTCTTCTTTTAACTTCTTATAATAGGATTTAACCTGTGCTGGATTTGCTTTTCCGTCTGGTTTTCCGGCTCGACAAATGAAATCATCCTGCATATCGAGGATGCGAGCCATCAACCTATTCGCCTTTTCCTTGTCGGTATCAGGTATATATAACGTACAAAATAAAGTCTCAGAAAACAACATTCCTGCGACATTGCTAATCTCTTTCTTCAAAGTTCTCTTGTTTGCCATAATCGTTTTCTTTATTAAAATGCCACAAAACTACCAATATTTGCGATTAAATCAAAAAGCATTCCTTTAAAAGCACAAAAATATTTATCTTTGCAGAGACTTACATAAACAAAAATGACTAATATAGAAATTACGCCAGAGTATATCTTCGAAAGCAGTTGGGAGGTATGTAACAAAGTAGGAGGTATTTACACCGTGCTTTCGACAAAAGCACACACGCTACAACAGATACTGAAAGATAAAATCGTGTTCATCGGACCGGATATTTGGAAAGAGAAGCAACCGGCTGATTTCATCGAAGATAGTTTGTTGTTCGAAGCATGGAGAGAACATGCAGGCAAAGAAGAAGGGTTAAACGTAAAAGTAGGACGGTGGAACGTTCCCGGTAAGCCTCCTGTCGTTTTGGTCGATTATAAGCCTTTCTTCGAAGAAAGAAATTCCATTTATTACATGATGTGGGAGCAATTCCGGGTGAATTCGCTTCATGCGTATGGAGATTACGACGAATCGTGCATTTTTGCTTATGCGGTAGGTAAGGTCATCGAAAGCTTTTACCATTATTATAAATTAGAAAATAAGAAAGTAGCCGCCCTTTTCAACGAATGGATGTTAGGTATGGGTGCATTGTATATCAAGAAAAACCTTCCAAAAGTAGCTACACTTTTTACTACGCATGCTACTTCCATCGGACGCTCTATAGCCGGAAACAACAAAGCTTTGTATGCATATATGGATGGGTATAACGGAGACCAGATGGCTTATGAGTTAAATATGGAGGCAAAACATTCGATAGAGAAACAAACAACTCACCATGTGGATTGCTTTACAACCGTAAGCGATATTACCGCCCGTGAGTGCTGTCAACTTTTGGATAAAGCCCCGGATATTGTAACTCCAAACGGATTCGAGCCCGATTTTGTTCCCGGAGAAAAGGAATATGTTATAAAACGAGCAGGGGCTCGGAAGGCTTTGATTAATATGGCCGAAAAGCTTTTGGGTTATTCAATTGACCCAAATGCGTTGCTTATTTCTACAAGTGGACGTTATGAATATCGAAACAAAGGCATTGATGTGTTCATCACAGCAATGAACCGTGTGCGTACGTGTAACCAATTACAGCAAGATGCTATTGCATTTATTTTGGTACCGGCCTGGGTTCGCGAAGAACGTGCTGATCTAAAGTGGGTTATCGAGCATGATAACAAAACATGCGAAGCCATGCAATGTCCTTACATCACGCATTGGTTGAACGAGATGCAAAACGACCGCGTGATAAATTATATTGGAAATGCCGGATTCCGAAATTTGCAATCAGAAAAAATGAAAATCATATTCATACCTTGTTATCTGGATGGCAAAGATGGAATCTTGAACAAGTCTTATTACGATATATTAATAGGTATGGATGCAACAGTTTATCCCTCTTATTATGAACCTTGGGGATATACACCGCTTGAAAGTATTGCATTTGGAATCCCGACAATTACAACTAATTTAGCTGGTTTTGGCTTGTGGGCATTGAAGGCTGGCATATCCGGTAAAGATATCCATGAAGGAGTTACCGTTATAGAGCGTACAGATTTTAATTATTTTGAAGTGGCTGAAGCAATCAAAGACCAAATAATAGAATTGGCTGAGACTGACGAACAAGGGCGAATGGCCATTAAAGATCATTGTTTTACGTTAGCCCATAAAGCAGAGTGGAGCAAATTCATTACTTATTACCAGAAAGCTTTCTCGATTGCTTTAACAAAAGCGGCTGAGAGGAATAAATAAAAAAGTTGCTTTAATCACAGAAATAATTGTACCTTTGCACTTGAACTCAGTAAAAACAAATCTATTAAAACAAGAAATATACATTAAACTTCACTATAATGAAAATCAAATCAAATGATCCGATTTGGAAAGAGGTTTATTCTCATTCCAAGCTTCCAAGTTCTTTGGAAGTTTTGAAAGAAATGTCCACAAATCTATGGTGGGTATGGAATCACGAGGGAGCTAAATTATTTGGTAAAATAGATCCCGAGCTTTGGAAGAAAACAGAAGGCAATCCAGTTCTTTTATTGCATAATCTGTCTTTCAAACGTATGGAAGAAATCTTAGCTAATAAAGAATTGATGTCTGAAATCAAGCAAGTTTATGCAGATTTCAGAGAATATATGGATGTAAAACCTGATGTGACCAAGCCATCTGTCGCCTATTTCAGTATGGAATACGGTTTGACAAATGTACTGAAGATTTACTCCGGAGGTCTTGGTATTTTGGCTGGAGATTATTTGAAAGAAGCGAGTGATAGCAACATTGATATGTGTGCCGTAGGTTTCTTGTATCGCTATGGCTATTTCACACAGACTTTATCGATGGACGGTCAGCAAATTGCAAATTACGAAGCACAGAACTTCGGATCTCTACCGTTGACACAAGTAATGAAAGAAAATGGTGATCCAATGATTCTCGAAGTTCCTTATCCTGGACGTATCGTATATGCAAATATTTGGAAAGTAAATGTAGGACGTGTTCCTTTGTATTTGATGGATACAGATATTCCGCAAAATAGCGATTGGGACCGTTCGATTACTCACCAATTGTATGGGGGTGATTGGGAAAATCGCATGAAGCAAGAGTACTTGCTGGGCATTGGAGGTATCTTGATGCTCGACAAGTTAGGCATCAAGAAGCAAATCTACCATTGTAATGAGGGACATGCCGCATTAATTAACGTACAACGTTTGGTAGATTATATACAGAAAGACGGCCTTTCATTTGATCAAGCACTTGAAGTGGTACGTGCTTCTTCTTTATATACAGTACATACACCTGTTCCTGCCGGACATGATTATTTTGATGAAGACCTATTTGGACGTTACATGGGTGAGTTTCCTGGCAAATTAGGTATTAGCTGGCAAGAATTTATCGACATGGGTCGTGTTAATCCAGGTTCAAACGAAAAGTTTTGTATGAGTACGTTCGCCTTGAATACGTGTCAGGAAGCCAATGGTGTAAGCTGGTTACATGGCAAAGTATCTCAGCGAATGTTCGCTCCGATTTGGAAAGGATATTTTCCCGAAGAATTGCATGTAGGTTATGTAACGAATGGAGTACATATGCAAACGTGGGCATCAACAGAATGGAAAGAATTTTTCTATGCTCGTTTCCATAAAAATTTCTACAAAGACCAGTCAAATCAGAAATATTGGGAAGCTATTCAAAGTATGCCGGATGATGTTATCTGGAATATTCGTCAGATACTAAAAAATAAGTTAATTAAATACATCAAGAACGAATACAAGACAACATGGCTTAAGAATCAAGGGGATCCTGCTAAGGTAGTGTCCATCTTGGAAAAGATTAATCCAAATGCACTGTTGATTGGTTTCGCTCGCCGTTTTGCTACATATAAGCGTGCACATCTTTTGTTTACGGATTTGGATCGTTTGGCAAAGATTGTTAATAACGAGCGATATCCTGTTCAATTTGTATTCTCAGGTAAAGCTCACCCGGCAGATGGTGGTGGACAAGGATTGATTAAGCACATCATTGAGATTTCACGTCGTCCAGAATTTGAGGGCAAGATCATTTTCCTGGAAAATTACGATATGCGTTTGGCTCGTCATTTGATAGCCGGAGTAGATGTTTGGTTGAATACACCAACACGCCCGTTGGAAGCATCAGGTACGTCTGGCGAAAAAGCAGAAATGAATGGTGTGTTGAACTTTTCTGTTTTAGACGGCTGGTGGTATGAAGGTTATCGCGAAGGTGCAGGTTGGGCATTGACCGACAAGCGTACGTATGAAAACCAACAATATCAAGACCAATTGGATGCTGCAACTATTTATCATATGTTGGAATCAGAAATCATTCCGACCTATTATGCACGTAATAGTAAAGGATATTCTCCGGATTGGATTCAATATATCAAAAACTCCATGTCGCAAATTGCCTATAACTATACAATGAAACGTATGTTGGATGATTATATCGACCGTTTTTATTCGAAGTTGGCAAAACGTTCGGCTGTTTTAATCAAAGATAATTATGCAAAAGCAAAAGAAATAGCTGCTTGGAAGGAAGAGGTTGCCACCCATTGGGATTGTATGGAGGTATGTTCGTTCACCAGCGATTCAGATTTCACGGCAAGTGGATTGGAAGTTGGGAAAGAAAGCACATTCGAGTTGGTTATAGACCGTCATGAATTGCAAGGTTCTATTGGTGTTGAGATGATTGTTACAAAAGACGATCCAGATAAGCATATACCGGTGATTATCACGAAAAATGATTTTGAGCTGAAAAAAGAAGAGGGAACGAAGATGTTCTTTGAATTGAAAACTACTCCTTCAGAAGCTGGAAACCAGCAAATGGGATTCCGCATCTATCCGAAGAATCCGGATCTGCCTCATCGCATGGACTTTGCGTTCGTCCGGTGGATTCAGTTATGATTTTATCTGAATATAATTGAATATACACATTTATAGGCATAGATTAGAGTCATATACCTAATCTGTGCCTCTTCTTTCTAAATCATTCGAAAGTTATTGTTCCATGCTTATTTATAATATTACATTCCATATTGAAGATGATATCCTATCGGAATGCCTAACCTTTTTGAAAGAGAAATACATTCCACAGGCAACACATAGCGGTTTTATGCATACTCCTCGTATGCATCGTGTATTTCCTTATCAAAAAGAAGAGAATACAAACAGTTATGCTATTCAGTTTCGAGTAAAGAACATAGATACATTAAACTATTGGATTGATAATGAAGGGTGCATCATATCGCAACAGTTAGTCAATCTATTCGGTTCAAAAGTAGTGGGTTTTACTACTATTCTAGAAGAAATAGCAATTGATTAAGATGTTCAACTATTTTACTACATAAATCCTATGGAAAAAGAACGCATCATATTAGGCATCGACCCCGGCTCCATCATAATGGGATATGGCATTTTGCAAGTTCTTGATAACAACCCCCATTTGATAGCTATGGGGGTTGTCCAATTGGGCAAATATGAGGATTATTATCTCCGACTAAAAAAGATATTCGAGCGTGTATTAGGACTGATAGACCATTACCTTCCTGATGAATTGGCTATCGAAGCACCTTTTTATGGGAAAAATGTACAAAGCATGCTTAAGCTCGGACGTGCGCAAGGAGTTGCAATGGCGGCTGCATTAGAGCGAGATATTCCTATTTTTGAATATGCACCTTTAAAGATTAAGCTGGCAATAACCGGTAATGGGAATGCTTCAAAAGAACAAGTAGCCAACATGTTACAGCGTCTTTTCCACATTCCGCCGAAATCGATGCTGCCCCAATTGGATGCGACCGATGGACTTGCTGCTGCAGTTTGCCATTACTTTCAGAGCAATCGCCCAACCTCTGAGAAGAAATACACTGATTGGAAAGATTTTATCAATAAAAACCCTAATAAAATCAGAAAGTAACAAGTTAGCAGACAAAGTTAATCCATACCCCTTATAATTTAATCCCGAAAATACTACTCTAACTTGTCAATCTCATTCAACCAAAGCGTAAACATGGCGTCGCTTGGCATGCGCCAATCCCCACGAGGTGACAAACTGATACTCCCTACTTTCGGGCCATCTGGTAGGCAGCTACGTTTAAATTGTTGCCGGAAAAAGCGATAAAAGAAAGTACGAAGCCACTTCCGAATCACTTCTTTATCATAAACATTCCTAAAGGCTATCTGCGCCAGATAGAAAATCTTGGAAGGAGATGCGCCAAATCGCAGGAAATGATAGAGAAAGAAATCGTGTAATTCATAAGGCCCCACCAAATCTTCTGTCTTTTGAAGAATGTTGCCTTGCTCGTCTGCCGGAATCAGTTCTGGGCTAATTGGCGTAGCAATGATGTCAAGCAATGTATTGCGTGATGCCTCATCCACCTGATTGTGAGCTATCCATTCCACTAAATATTTCACCAATGTCTTAGGAATGCTTGCATTGACACCATACATTGACATATGGTCGCCATTATAAGTTGCCCAACCTAATGCGAGTTCAGACAAGTCCCCTGTGCCGATTACCAATCCATTCTCTTTGTTTGCCACATCCATGAGAATCTGTGTCCGCTCGCGTGCCTGACTATTTTCGTAGGTTACATCGTGTACATCGGTATTATGTTCTATATCTTTAAAATGCTGTAAGCAGGCTGGTTTGATTGAAATCTCACGAAAAGTAACACCTAGGGAACGAATCAAATTAACCGCATTGTGGTAGGTGCGTCCAGTTGTGCCAAAGCCCGGCATCGTGATTCCGATAATCCGCGAGCGCGGAATCCGTAGCATGTCAAAGGTTTTTACCGTTACCAGAAGGGCTAACGTCGAATCCAATCCGCCGGAAATGCCTACGACTGCTGTCTGTGCATGGGCATGGACGATTCGCTTGGCCAAGCCGGCGGTCTGCATTTGAAAGATTTCTTCACAACGTTCGCGCAAAGCTTTGCCAGTTGGAGTAAACGGGTGAGGATTGATTGTCCGGGTCAGGCTGTTCGCCTCGCTGCGGAGGTATTCTGCCAAATGGAAATCCAACTGGAATCCGCGGTCGGTATTCAACTGCCGGCTTCCCTCCGTAAAGCAAGTAGAGACCAGTCGGTCGTGCCGCAAATATTCCACATCAATCTCCGAAATCACCAATTGCTCATCTAAAGAGAAGCGTTCGGACTCGGTGAGGATGACGCCATTCTCCGCAACAAAGGCACTTCCTGAAAACACCAAATCAGTAGTCGATTCGCCAAAACCGCTTGATGCATAGATATATCCGCATAGGCACCGTGCCGATTGCTGGGCTATCAACTGCCTGCGATAGGCTTGCTTGCCTATGGTTTCATTGCTGGCGGAGAGGTTGACGATAATATCTGCACCCAGCATGGCCAGATCCGAGCTGGGCGGAACCGGCATCCACAGGTCTTCGCAGATTTCGACACCTACCGTTGCTCCGGCGGATATAAACAACATCTGTTGCTGCATCGGGTAAGTACTGCCACCGATGACAATGAAATCATCCTGCAAATCGCGCGACGAAGTGAACCATCTTTTCTCCTGAAATTCCTTATAGTTGGGCAAATAGGTCTTGGGCACTACGCCAATGATGTGTCCCTCTTGTATCGCTACAGCCGCATTTATCAGCTTATTGTCTATCCGAAGCGGGAGACCGACGAATGCCAGCAGCGGGAGGTCTGACGTGTTCTCCGCCAATTGCAACAAAGCCTCTTCGGCACTTCGCAGCAACAATTCCTGTGCGAATAAATCCATGCAGGTGTATGCCGTAATCGACAACTCCGGAAAAGCAATGACCTGCACCCCTTGGTCTGCCGCGCGGCGCATCAGCAATTCCATCTGCGTAATATTATATGAGCAATCGGCCACTTGCACACGCGGAACGGCAGCCGCCACTTTAACAAATCCGTACTTCATACCTATTTATCTTAATCGGGGAGCAAAGATACTGAATTTTCTCATTACCTTTGCGGCATTGATAGATAATAGAGAACATATAATAGAGGTTATTATGATTAACGAAGCAGTAGAATATCCGAAGGAACGGATTCGCTTGGCGGTTCTTTCTTTTTTCTTGGCGCAAGGCCTGTGTTTTTCGAGTTGGGCGAGTCGGATTCCCGACGTGAAGGCGATGTTTGATGTGTATGACGTGTTTTATTGGGGGCTGGTGCTGTTCCTCATCCCGGTGGGGAAGTTTGTTGCCATCCCGCTGGCGGGCTACTTGGTGTCGAGGCTAGGCAGCCGCGTGATGGTGCAGGTCAGCGTTTTGGGATATGCCTTGTCGCTTTTCTCAATTGGTGCAGTCTCGTCGATTTGCGCCTTGGGCGTCTGCCTGTTCTGTTTTGGCGTATTCTGGAACCTGTGCGATATTTCGCTTAATACGCAGGGCATCGTCATCGAGCGGCTTTACGGCCGGACAATCATGGCGTCCTTCCACGGTGGATGGAGTCTTGCCGCATGCATGGGTGCATTGTTGGGTTTTGTGATGATTGTCAGCGACATCCCTCCGTTTGTCCACTTTTCTGTATCCACTGCCATCATCTTGTGCATCATTCTTTTGGGAAGAAAATACCTGCAAGAAGACAAAGTGCGGCAATTTGAAGAAGTGGAGGCGCGCGACGAGCAAAAAGAGGCACCTGCGCTGCTGAATTTCATCCGGTATCCCGAGCGGATTCTGATTCTCTTCGGTCTGGCAGGGCTCTTCGGCTTGGTGGTCGAGAGCGCGATGTTCGACTGGAGCGGATTATACTTCGAGTCCGTCCTTCAGGTACCTAAATCGCTGCAAATAGGCTTCTTGGTATTCATGGTGATGATGACGGCAGGCCGTTTCGCGGCAAACTGGGCATACGGTAGGTTGGGCAAGCAGAACGTCCTCCGATTGGCGGGTGCGTTCATTTTCATCGGCTTCTTCCTCACTGCGCTGTTGGGGAATCTGCCGGAAAACATGACCGTGAAAGTACTCATCAACTCGCTCGGCTTCATGCTGGTAGGCTTGGGCATTTCGTGCGTCGTCCCCACCATCTATAGTTTGGTCGGCGCCAAGTCGCACACCCCCGTCGGCATCGCGCTGAGCATCCTTTCCAGCATCAGCTTCATCGGTTCGCTCATTGCGCCGCTCCTGATTGGTTCTATCTCTCAGGCGTTCGACATGCAACAGGCCTACTTGGTGGTCGGCGTGCTGGGTCTTTGCCTCTTCCTCATGACCACTTTCTGCAAAGCTTTCCGTGAAGAAGACAAAAAATAGCCAAGATGTGAAGGTGTGAAGAGAATACACATTGACTTCACAAACATTTGGCAAGTTAGGAAAAACAGCGTAATTTAGACGCCCAAAAAGCCTCATGAAAACGATAAAAATCAAGCGAATCAGCGTAGATAAACCTCTACACGACCCATCCTGACGAAGCGGAGCGTCCCCGACGAAGGGGCAGAATGCGTATGATGCCGATAGACCAGACGCTGAAGTCCACGGGCAGCCTCATCCTCGACGCCGTGGCGCAAGCGTTGGTTGAAGATAGCAGCGTGAACGCTACTGACCTGACCCGCGCAATGGGCAGCAGCATGCAGGAGCTGAACGGCGCGTTCTAACTTCTCACGGGCATGCCGCTGCATGAGCTCAT
>CAZOKT010000042.1:0-14520 GCA_964580505.1 uncultured Parabacteroides sp.
AACTTAGAACTGCGCGAACTTTGAACTTAGAACTGCGCGAACTCTGAACTTAGAAGTGCGCGGACTTTGAACTTAGAACTTCACGGACTCTGAACTTCTAACTTCATGAACTCTGAACTTAGAACTTCACGGACTGTGAACTTCTAACTTCATACACCTTGAACTTATAACTTCAGAGTGTGTGAACTTACCGCTTCATGCACGCTGAAATTTTAAGGGTTGTTTCTCGCAAAAATCATCCGCCATACAATAATGCTTTTATTGCTATGTGTCTATCTCTCAGAGAAATAATTTACATCTTATGTCGAACTCACGTTATTTAGTGTTACCATTTAAAAAGAGTCCTCCGAAAATAGCTTATATTTGTCCGGATAAGTAGGCATAAATTCATGAAAATACAACGATATTTCATACTATTGTTCGTTTCTATTTCCGTCATAGGCATTTTCATTTCGCAAGGTCATTGGCTTTGGAATAGTTATGAAACGGAAAAGAAGCGGATGGCAGACCGGGTGAATCAGCTCTTCGAGCAATCCATTGCAGAAACTTTGGCTATTCATCTGGCGCAGATGGAACAAGACTCCGCGCAAGACGCACCACATGGCGAAATGTCGATAGGCATAGCTGTGGATAGTATCAGCCGGATGCTGAGCCTCAAGGAAGACAAAAAGATAGTGCGCTACTATCGGAACATGATTCTGAACCCGACCGACGAGCGCGAGGAGCCGCTGGTATTCACGAAAGATTATTATAAAGATAATTATGATGTGCTACGGTTGGCATCGTCCGCAGGCATATTCGAGATGATAACGGCTGTCCGCCCGATTAGTATCCTTACCATAGACAGCGTGTTCGGCACGGTGTTGGAGCGAAATGGTATCTATCAACCTCACTTTGTGGACGCTGTTTTCGGGAAAGACACGCTGATAGACACCTCCAAGCCTAAAGACCTGAAGCCGGAAAATCTGATTCAATCCCGCCGCCTGAGCATTACCATGAACGAAGATTTCGGCTTGCAGGGCTTTGTGGTAGACGCAGGTCAGCTTATTTACCGGCGCATGCTCTATGCTTTTATGCTTTCCATCTTCTTCGTCTTGCTCACCACGGCTTGTTATTTTTATCTGATTCGCACGATTATGCACCAGAAAACCGTCGCACAAATCAAGAACGATTTCATCAATAATATGACGCATGAGCTGAAAACGCCCATCACGATTACCTATTCTGCAATTGATGCACTACAAACTTTCCGTTTGGCCGATAATCCGGCAAAGCGAGAAGAGTATTTCAACCTCTGCAAGCAGCAGCTGAAGCATCTGACGGAATTGGTGGAAAAAATTCTAAGTATGGCGGTGGAAGAACGTAAGAACTTCCGCCTGCAAAAGGAGCATTTCCTGTTAGAGCCTGTCGTGAAGCAGCTATCGGAGCAGTTCGCGGTGCAAGCCGATAAGCCTGTCCATTTTCAAACAGACAATGAATGGGGCGGGGAGCCGGTTTATGCAGACAAATTCCATCTGACGCATGTACTGGCAAACTTGATAGACAATGCCATCAAATATTCCGGCGAGGAAGTGAACATTACGCTAATCATCCGGCGAAATGAACCTAATCTGGAAATAACTATTCAAGACGATGGATTCGGCATTCCCGCCAAATATCACAAACAGATATTTGAACGCTTCTATCGCATCCCGACAGGCAATCGGCATGACGTGAAAGGATATGGTTTAGGATTAAGCTATGCCAAAGAAATCATCGAACGGCACGGAGGAAGCATTTGGATAAACAGCCGGGAAAACAAAGGTTCTGTATTCACCCTCTTAATACCACAATAGAAATGATACATGTATTATTGGCAGAAGATGAAATTGCTTTGGCAAAAATCATTAAAGACAGCTTGGAAAGCAGGCAGGATTTCCAGATTACTTTGGCTCCGAATGGCGAAAAAGCATTCGAACTGTTCAAGCAAATCAAGCCGGACATCTTTGTGCTCGATGTCATGATGCCGCAATTGGATGGTTTCACGCTGGCAAAGATGATTCGTCAAATGGACAAACATATCCCCATTCTTTTCCTCACCGCCCGTTCCTCGACCGAAGATGTGGTAAAAGGATTCAAAGCCGGTGGCAATGACTATCTGAAGAAACCCTTCGATATGGAAGAGCTGATTGTACGCATTCAGTCGTTGCTCAACCGGACTATCGACACAAAAAACAGCACACCTAAGGAAGAATATCGAATAGGTTCTTATCAATTCCGGGTAACCCGCCAACTGTTAGAAAAAGACGGACAGACCGAATCCCTTTCTTATCGGGAAGCGGAAATCCTACGGATGCTGTGCGAACACCGGAACGAAGTGCTCAACCGCCGCTCCGTACTATTAGCCCTTTGGGGAGATGACAACTTTTTTAATGCCAGAAGTATGGATGTCTTTATCACGAAGTTGAGGAAAAAGCTTTCGGCTGACGCACAGGTTCAGATAGTAAATATACGCGGTATAGGTTATAAACTTATCTGCTAATTTCCCGTTCATTCCCTATGCGAGTAAACGAATTGTGCGTATATTTGCCTAAGTTTAGAAAACAGTAAAACAGTTATTCCAAATAAGAAATGAAACATATCGGATTAGGAGTGCTGCTTTCGGCGTGTGTAGCCGGAAGTTGGGCGCAAAACGGGAGCAATCCTGTGGAATTGGAGGATATTATAGCGGGTAAATACCGCCAGCAGACGAATGTGGGCGAGATGCGTTCACTGCCCGATGGCGAACATTATACGGCGATGAATCCGGCACGTACCATGATTATCAAGTATGCTTACCGGACAGGAACGCCGGTCGATACTTTGTTCAACGCAGCGACGGCACGTGAGTGTACGTTCGATACCTTCAGTAATTATGACATCAGCAACACAGGGCATCATATCTTGCTTTATTGTGACGTAGAACCTATCTATCGCCGCTCATCAAAAGCTATGGTGTATGACTATGACGTGCGCCGTAATTATGTGAAACCGCTCAGCGACTCACCGGTGAAGCAGATGATTCCCACGTTCTCGCCGGACGGGCGTATGTGCGCTTATGTGCGGGATAATAATATATGGATTCGAAAGTTCGATTATGATACGGAAGTTCAGGTCACGAAGGATGGTGAGCTGAATAAGATTCTGAACGGAGTAACGGATTGGGTATATGAAGAGGAGTTTTCGGTAACCAACCTGATGGCATGGTCTCCGGATAACGAAATCTTGGCATTCGTACGTTCGGACGAATCGGAAGTGCCTCAATTCTCTATGCAGAAGTATGGAAACGGCACGTATCCTACCTATTATAATTATAAATATCCCAATGCGGGCGAGAAAAACTCTACGGTGAGCGTCATGGCATATAATGTTTCCTCGAAAGACACGAAGAAGCTGGACGTGCCTTTGGATGCCGATGGCTACATTCCGCGCATCGTCTTCACGACCGACCCGTCGCAACTTGCCGTAATGACCCTGAACCGCCGGCAGAACCGTTTCCAGATGTATTATGTCAATCCGAAGAGTGGCGTGGCAAAGCTAATCTTGAAGGATGAGAACGAATGTTATGTGGACTCCGAATGGTTATCTTCTATTCATTTTTATAAAAGCGGATTTACTTACGTGAGTGAACAGGACGGCTATGCACACATCTACTTTTATTCCCCGACGGGTGTAATGCAACGTCAGGTGACCAAAGGGAACTGGGACGTAACCCGCCTGATAGGCTATGACGAGAAGAGCGGAACCACTTATTATGAATCTGCTGAAGAGAGTCCGTTGCGCCGTTCGGTCTATCAGATCGATGCCAAAGGAAAGAAAACGAAATTATCGCAGAAAGAGGGAACGAACAGCGCGGTATTCAGTGCGAATTATGCCTATTATGTGAACCGCTTCTCGAATGTAAATACGCTGATGCAGATAACGGTTTGCGAGACAAAAAAGAACCAAGTGCTTCGCACCTTACAGGATAATGCAGCTTTGACAAAGACGTTAGCTCAACTCGCCTATTCACCGAAGGAATTCTTTACTATCACTACGGCTTCGGGATATGAACTGAATGCGTGGATGGTTAAGCCGAAAGACTTTGACGAAAGCAAGAAATATCCGGTGATGATGACACAATATGGAGGTCCTAACTCCCAACAGGTCTTGGATGTATTTGGTTTTGACTGGGAGCAATATTTGGCAGCGAAAGGAATTATCGTGGTTTGCGTGGATGGACGGGGAACCGGCGCGCGCGGAGAGGCATTCCGCAAATGCACCTATCTGAAGATGGGATTGTATGAATCGCAAGACCAGGTGGAAGCTGCCCAAGCTTTGGGCAAATTACCTTATGTAGACAAAGACCGCATGGCAATCTGGGGTTGGAGCTTTGGTGGTTATAACACCTTGATGGCGCTGACTGTAGGCAAAGGTACGTTCAAGGTTGGCATAGCTGTGGCGCCTCCTACGGATTGGCGCTATTATGACACCGTTTACACGGAACGTTTCATGCGGACGCCCCAAGAGAACGAGCAAGGATATAATGAGACTTCGCCCATGCGTCGTGTGAATGAATTGCAAGGTAAGCTGCTGTTGATTCACGGCTCGGCAGATGACAATGTCCATTTCCTGCAAAGCATTCAATATGCCGAAGCCTTGGTTCAGGCGAACAAGCAATTCGACATGCACATCTATAAGGATCGCGACCATGGCATATATGGAGGGAATACGCGCCTCCATCTATATACAAAGATGTCCAATTATTTGTTCGACAATTTGTGATTAATCATGGCTGAACATGTGAGGAAGCCGGATTGGTTGAAAATCCGGCTTCGTGGCAACGAGTGCTTCACCCGTACCAAGAAAATTGTAGAGACACATTGCTTGCATACGATATGCACGAGCGGGCGCTGCCCGAATATGGGCGAATGCTGGAGCAAAGGGACTGCTACCTTCATGATAGGCGGAAATATATGTACGCGCTCATGTCGCTTTTGCAACACACTGACCGGAAAGCCGCTCCCGCTCGACCTGAAAGAGCCTGAGAACGTGGCGGAGAGCATCCGCCTGATGGGATTGAAACATGCGGTGGTAACCTCCGTAGACCGAGACGACTTGCCAGATTTAGGTGCGCATCATTGGGCAGAAACCATCCGAGCCATCAAGCGAGTGAACCCGAATACTACCGTAGAAGTGCTGATTCCCGACTTTCAGGGAAGATTGGAACTGGTGGATTGGGTAATCGATGCGAAACCGGAAATCATCTCGCACAATATGGAAACGGTACGGCGTATTACGCCGAACGTCCGGAGTGCGGCTAAATATGAAACCAGCCTCGCCGTACTCCGTCATATTGCCGGGTGCGGTGTTACGGCAAAGACTGGGCTCATGGTGGGATTGGGCGAGACGGAAGCAGAAGTACTTGAACTGATGGACGAGGCCTTGTCCGCAGGCGTTTCCATCTTCACTATCGGACAATATCTCCAGCCTTCTCGCAAAAATATCCCAGTAGCAGCATACATACATCCGGAGCAATTCGAGAAATACCGTCTGATTGCCCTCGAAAAAGGGTTTAAACACGTGGAAAGCGCTCCATTGGTACGCTCTTCGTACCATGCCGAAAAACATATTTAATAAATTTACGCAACCTTTCTTTGTATAAATTTGTTCTATTAGTGAATTATAATAGAATGAAAAGCATTAAGAAAGGTTGGAAAAATCAGGCAATAGGTCTTGTACCATTGCTTCTGTTTTTGGTGTTGGATAACTATTTTTCTTATCTGCAATCTTTTGTCGTATCCGTATTGTTCTGTACGATTTGCATGGTTATCTTTCAAGTTTTGCGGAAAGATAATATTTATGCTTTCATGTTGCTGCCTGCATCATTTACTTTTGTCCTTTACTCTTTTTTTCTTATCTTTTTGAAGGTCGAATCGGTACTTACGGAATATACTCCATTGATTATTGAAGTGTTATTTGTATTAGTCTTGATTTCGATGAGGTTCGCCAAAGAGGGTTTAATGCGTAGTGTACGGAATTCAAATAGTCCGGCTTATCAACGTACCTACGCCTTGACGATGCTGAAAGAGTTCTTTTATATCTCTCAAGTTACACAAAATCTATTTACTTTGCATCTGTTTGCAATTATACTTTACAGCACCATGCCTGATACCATGCAGAATAACTGGTGGACAGGTTTCTTGTATCAAGATTTGGGATTGATTATTGGCGTATTGGTAATTGTATATGAACAAATTCGATTGAAGATGTTGCAAAACAGATTGCGTAAGGAAATGTGGCTTCCGGTGTTGAACGACAAAGGAGCTGTCATTGGGAGTATTGCTTATTCGGTAAGCCGCCTATTGCCTAAAAAATACTATCATCCCATTATCCGCGTCGCCTTGGTATATAAAGGAATGCTCTATTTGTCAAAACAAAATGCATGTTCCTGCGTTTCGGCATCCTTGTTGGATTATCCTTTTTGTCGTTATGTCCTTTTCAGGCAAAGCATAGAAGATGCCATGAGGCAGGCTATTGAGAAGCTGAAAGCACAAGCCGAATATATCAATCCACAATTGTTGATTCGTTATACTTTTGAGAACGAGCGGGTAAAACATCAGGTCTCTCTCTTTGTTATCCGACTGACAGACGAAAAAGATTTGGAAGCCTTGCAATATAAAGGCGGGAAGCTTTGGTCAGTTCATCAGATAGAGGAAAACTTGAATGATGGCATCTTTTCTGAATACTTCGAGAAAGAGTTTTCCTATCTGAAGAACACCGTTCTTTGGACGGAGTCTGTCAGTTTATGAAATATAACGAATACCTTTTGGATTTATGCCTGATTTCTTTTTTTAATATAGGCATATTTTGAGGAAAGAGGCTATCTTTTTATGGTAGTTCCAGTTTATTTTGTATTTTTGTGTCGTAAAAGTATGTTACATAACAATTCTAATCGTGGTTAGGCAGCAATATAAAGAAGAAATAGACTTTTCATCAAGTTTGGCAGAAGTTTGGCGGGTATTGACAGAAGAGGAACGAGAAATCCTGCGTAACAACGCATCGATTCAGATTTTCAAGCGGAATGCACGAATTTATCGCGAGGGAGATGAACCGACGGAAATGATGTGCCTATTGAAAGGAAAAGTAAAAATCTATAAAGATGGCGTAGGCGGACGAAGTCAGATTATCAGGATAGTTAAACCGATTCAATATTTTGGTTATCGGGCTTATTTTGCACATGAGAACTATCAGACAAATGCGTCTGCTTTCGAAGCTTCTACTATTTGTATGATTCCGATAAACGTTGTTACAGATTTGATTTATGAAAATCCGGATTTAGCAATGTTCTTTATTCGTCAGTTGTCTATAGATTTAGGTATTTCAGATGAGCGGACGGTCAATTTGACGCAGAAGCATGTGCGTGGACGTTTGGCGGAATCGCTTCTATTTTTGATGGATAGTTATGGTTTGGAAGAGGACGGAGCAACGCTGAGTATTTATCTGGCGCGCGAAGATTTGGCAAGTTTGTCGAATATGACGACTTCAAACGCTATCCGTACGCTCTCTACTTTTGTAGCAGAACATGTCATCGCGATGGACGGAAGAAAGATAAAACTTATAGATATAGACCGATTGAAGAAAATAAGTAGGCTTGGTTGATGGTGAGAAATCATAGAGAAGAAGAATAGGAAACCCGTTGGATTTTTCCAACGGGTTTTGTTTTTATTGGAATGAAGCTCAACGGATAGCTTCTCGGATATGTATAAGGCGTTTTAGCAAACCTTCCAATAAATCCAGTTGTAGCATATTTGCTCCATCAGATTTTGCTTCAGCCGGATTCGGATGTGTTTCGATAAATAATCCGTCTGCACCGACGGCTATTCCTGCTTTGGCTATGGTCTCGATGAGGCTTGGCATGCCACCTGTTACACCCGAACTTTGATTCGGTTGTTGGAGGGAATGCGTCGCATCCATAATGACTGGATAACCGAATTGCTGCATCTCGGGGATTCCTCGAAAGTCAACGACCAAATCTGTATAGCCAAAGGTGGTGCCACGTTCTGTCAGCATAATTTGCTTGCTTCCGGCATCAGCTACCTTTTGTGCAACGAATTTCATTGCGGAAGGAGAGAGGAATTGCCCTTTTTTGATGTTGATTATTTTTCCAGTACGAGCAGCAGCCACCAATAAATCCGTTTGCCGACAGAGGAATGCAGGTATTTGGAGTACATCTACATATTCTGCGGCAAGTGCGGCTTCATGCGTTTCGTGGATGTCTGTAACAGTAGGAATACCGAAAGTCTCGTGTACTTTGCGGAGAATCTTCAAGGCTTTCTCATCACCGATTCCCGTGAATGAATCGATGCGTGAACGATTGGCTTTTCGATAAGAGCCTTTGAAGATATAAGGTATGTCCAGTTTGTGGGTGATTGCCAATATCTTGTCTGCAATGCGCATGGCCATTTCTTCTCCTTCAATGACACAAGGCCCTGCTAAAAGGAAAAAATTCTTTTGATGACAGAAATTTTCAAATGAGTACATCTTATTCTTGTTTTTATGCTAATAGTTTAATGATTTGTTCTATTTTTTCTTCTGTTGGCAATTGGGCATCTATCCAATGAATTTCAAATCCGCGTCGTTCCATACCCCTGAACCACGTCATTTGCCGCTTTGCGAATTGGTGGATGGCAATCTCCAATTGGGATTCCATCTCATCATAAGTGAGTTTTCCCAGCAAGTAAAGCGTCAAAAATTTGTATTCTAAACCATAATATATCAAATCTTCCGGCCGGACACCCGATGCGAGGATGCTTCTTACTTCTTCTATCATGCCTTCCTTCAAACGGGTATGTAAGCGACGCGATATCTTCTCCCGCCGAAGTTCCCGGTCTATCTGTACGCCTATCAGTAGGCTTTTGATAGGAGCATATTCATTTTTGTCGGGTGCTTGCTTGCGGTAATATTCCTCAATCTCGATAGCTCGGATGGCACGTTGTGCCGAATCGACATCTGTTCTATTATGCAAAGTTTTGTAGGAAGACAGAATCTGTTCCAATTCCGCCAGCGATTTGCCTTTCAGTTTCTCCCTGAGTACGGGATTCTGCGGTACATCCAATAGCTTGTATCCCTTCAGCACCGCTTCAATATACATTCCCGTACCGCCACACAGAATTGGAATCTTGCCTTTCGCTCGAATCATAGAGAACGCCCGATGAAAATCATGCTGGTATTCAAAGACGTTGTATTTCTCACCTGCCTCGCGGATGTCAATCAGATGATAAGGGATAATCCGACCATTTATCACATAATCTGCCAGATCCTTTCCGGTACCAATGTTCATCGAACGATAAACTTGTCGGGAATCTCCGCTAATGATTTCCGTGTCCAACCGTTCCGCCAAAGCAGCCGCCAAAGCGGTTTTTCCGGAAGCTGTCGGGCCGATTATTGTTATCAATTCCAGTTGTTCCATGTGGCAAAAGTACAAAAAAATGGAAGAAAGGGTATCATAGGCATGATTTCGTTCAGAAAATGTTGCCGAAATTCAACGATGCTCGAAATCATTGAAAAACATAACCTTCGGGAAAATGGCGTTATTTTTTGCTGAATAGAACTGTATTTTTAAACGTTTACAATTGATTTTTCCAAGGGCATAAGCAGTAATTCTTTTACTTTTCGTACCTTTGCGGGCTGAAGAATAGCTATTTTATACATAAATATATATGATAACAGTAAACGGTCTTGATGTACAGTTCGGCAAAAGAATTTTGTTTCAGGATGTGAATCTGAAATTTACGCCGGGCAATTGTTATGGAATCATTGGTGCCAACGGTGCCGGAAAGTCAACATTTTTGCGTGTCATCAGCGGGCAGTTGGAGCCTACGCGCGGAACGGTTTCGATGGGACCGGGTGAGCGTTTGTCGGTTTTGGCGCAAGACCACTTTGCATTCGATGAATATACCGTAATGGATACGGTGCTGATGGGGCATTCGATGCTTTGGGAAGTGATGAGTGAGAAGAATGCGCTCTATGCCAAAGAAGATTTCAGTGATGCAGATGGGATTCGTGCTGCCGAATTGGAAGAGAAGTTCGCTGAGATGGAAGGGTGGAATGCCGAGAGTGATGCGGCTTCATTACTTAGCGGTTTGGGCATCAGTGAAAACCTCCATTATATGCAGATGAAGGATCTGAGCGGGAAGCAAAAGGTGCGTGTTTTGTTGGCACGGGCATTGTTTGGCCAGCCGGATAATCTGTTATTGGACGAGCCAACTAATGATTTGGATTTGGAAACGGTCAGCTGGTTGGAAAATTATCTTTCAAATTTCGAGCATACGGTGCTGGTAGTTAGTCACGACCGACATTTCTTGGATTCCGTCTGTACGCATACGGTTGATATAGATTATGGTAAATTACAACTCTTTGCTGGAAATTATAGCTTCTGGTACGAATCGAGCCAGTTGGCTCTCCGCCAGCAGCAGCAACAGAACAAGAAAGCAGAGGAGAAAAAGAAAGAGTTGGAAGAGTTTATCCGCCGGTTCAGTGCGAACGTAGCAAAGTCGAAGCAAACAACCAGCCGCAAGAAGATGCTGGAAAAATTGAATATTGAAGAGATTAAACCCTCTTCGCGCCGTTATCCGGGCATTCTCTTTACGCCAAACCGCGAACCGGGCAATCAGATATTGGAGGTGAAAGGCCTGACGAAGCGCATCGAAGGGAAATACTTGTTCAAGGATTTGAACTTTAACGTGGAGAAAGAGGATAAGATTGTGTTTATCAGTCATGACCCGCGTGCCATGACCGCGCTCTTCCAGATTATTAATGGAGAAGAGAAGCCGGACGAGGGAACGTATCAATGGGGACAAACCATTACGACTTCTTATCTTCCGTTGGACAATACCTCTTATTTCAACTCCGATTATAATCTGATAGAGTGGCTCTCGCAATTCTCTCCGGATACGAACGAAGTGTTCTTGAAAGGTTTCTTGGGACGTATGCTTTTCTCAGGCGAAGAGCTGCTGAAGAAAGTATGCGTATTGTCGGGAGGTGAGAAGATGCGTTGCATGATTTCGCGCATGATGCTGACCGATGCGAATTGTCTTATCTTGGATACTCCGACCAACCATCTGGATTTGGAATCTATCCAAGCCTTCAATAATACCTTGAAGACTTTCAAAGGAAATATCCTTTTTGCGAGCCATGACCATGAATTTATCCAAACAGTGGCCAATCGTATAATTGAGCTTACGCCGAATGGAACGATTGATAAGATGATGGATTACGATGATTATATTTCGGATCCGAATATCTTAGAGCTGCGCGAAAAACTTTATAAGGAATGAAAAAGAGACTGCTGTTTCTGATTTTTCTTTTTATTGCATGGCTCCCTGCCTTTATTGTACAGAAACCGTGGTTTATGCTTTATAATAATCAGTCAGCGGATAGTATTTCGCTGACTGATTATTATCAGGTGATTATACACGGGTTGCTTTTGGATTGTACGGTGGCGGGTTATCTGACCGTATTTCCGTTATTTCTTACATTGGCATCGGTTTGGATTGCTGGAGAATGGCTTCGGAAAACGTTGAAGGTTTACTTCCTGATAGCCTCTTTATTGATAGCGGCGATCTTTGTGGTTGATGTTGCATTGTATTCCTATTGGGGATTTCGTTTGGATGGGACGGCTCTGTTCTATCTTCAATCGCCTAAGAATGCGATGGCAAGCGTGCCGGCAGGATTGTTTGTCCGGCAGATTATCGCATTCCTTATTTATGCATGGCTTATCTATTTTTACTTGTCGAAGGCAGTGCTTCCGCTCGTTCCTACAGATAAGACAAGGCGAAGAGCGTTGGCTTCCGTGTCGGTTATCCTGTTAGGAGGAGTGATGTTTATTCCGATTCGGGGAGGTGTTACGACATCGACTGCAAATGTGGGGATGGTTTACTTCAGTGATAATCAATTACTGGATCATTCTGCGATTAACCCTTGCTTTAGTCTGTTTTCTTCCATCTCCAAGCAAGAAAATTTTGCAGAGCAGTTTGATTTCTTTCCGGAAGAAGAGCAGGCAGCGATTATGCAAGATTTGAGGGCTGAGCAAATAGCAACGTCAGATTCTATGCACTTGGAATTGCTGAATACCACACGTCCGAATATCTTGTTAATTATCTTGGAAAGTTTTTCTGCCAATACGGTTGAAGCAACGGGTGGCACGGCGGATGTAACCCCGAATCTGAACCGCTTGAGTAAAGAGGGTGTATTGTTTACGAATATGTATGCCAATTCTTTCCGGACAGACCGCGGATTAGTCGCCATCCTGAATGGGTATTTGGCGCAACCTACGACTTCCATCATGAAATATCCGGCCAAAACACAGACGCTCCCTGCTTTGGCTCGTTCGTTGGAGCAGGAGGGATATGTTTCGGACGTACTTTATGGAGGGGATATCAATTTCACCAATATGCATAGTTATTTCTTCGGTTCGGGGTATAGCCGGATTACTTGTGATAAGGATTTCCCGATTATGGACAGATTGAGCAAGTGGGGAGTGAATGATGATGTAACTTTCCGGCATTTGTTTGAGGTAATGAAAAAGCGGAAAGCTGACGAGCATTGGATGACAACCTTCCTGACATTGAGCAGCCATGAGCCTTTCGATGTGCCTTATCATCGTTTGGAACATCCTTATCTGAATTCAATTGCTTTTACGGATAGCTGTTTGGGGAATTTCATTGATAAGTTGCAGACATTACCTGTATGGAAGAATCTGCTGGTGATTATGGTGGCAGACCA
The DNA here is from genome assembly GCA_964580505.1 of uncultured Parabacteroides sp. Classification (GTDB taxonomy): domain Bacteria; phylum Bacteroidota; class Bacteroidia; order Bacteroidales; family Tannerellaceae; genus Parabacteroides. Next base: position 12,784 of record CAZOKT010000042.1, read on the forward strand.
CGGATTCCGTTATCCGGAGAACCTGAAAGAGTATGAGCCGAGCCGTTTCCATATTCCGATGCTTTGGCTGGGCGGGGCGGTGAGAAGACCGGAAGTAATTGATGCTTGTTGCAATCAGACGGATATTGTCGCTACACTTTTGGGGCAAATGGGGATTCCACGCGATGAATATGTTTTCAGCAAAGATATTCTGACACGCTATACGCCGAAGTATGCTTTTTATACTTTTAAAAACGGCTTCGGGATGGTGGATAGCACCGATTATGTGGTGTATGATAATGAAAGCAACCGTGTCTTATTGGAAAGTAACCCTGCCATTTCTTCCGATAAGTTGAGAAAAGGTAAAGCTCTCTTACAGACATTGTACGATGACTTGGGGAGTAGAGGAGAGAATGGTAAATGAAGATGGAACAAACGAAACCCGGAACCTTTTAGACTTCTAATCAATTGTCGAAAGCTCAAAATTATCAAATCCTGAATCAGTTTGTACGACTATTTTATGCAGTTTGTGTAACTACTTGTATCTTATAGGTTTACTCTACCCCTTTATCCGGAACTTTGTTTCTATGTGCCTGATAATCAATAGCAGGCTATCCATAACAAAAATCCCTTTTTATTTGCATTCTGTACAAAGACGCCATTCCTTTGCGCCGAAAATATTCAAATGTATGTTTAATATTTAGAATGTAAAAACAAATGAAAAGAGAACTTTTAAGTGCTGCTGCATGTGCTCTATTGATGGCATCATGTAGCAATGAATCGGAGTTAATTGGTAGTGCTGAAACTGCCGGAGAGTTGCGGACAAGAGCATTAATGGAAGATGCGGATTATACTATTGTTGATGGTTGTTTATATTTCAAAAATATGGACAGCTTCAATAACGTATATTTTTCTTTTGATGTTCATACAGAAGAACCACTACATGACTGGTCTAAAGAACGTGGTTACACTTCTTTGTTAGACAAATATAGAATGGAAGATAATAGCATTCTAAATATGGAAGAAGAGAGACCATTAATAGATACATCAAATAGGGTTTTTGATACTAAATCTGCAACGTTGTTTAATCAGAAAGGTATGATGTTTATAGCTGATACACTTTATCAAGTAAAAGGTCAGTATGTTTATATTATTCCAAATATAGATGAAACAGTTGCAGAAAATGTAACAAATTTGTCGGCTGAAGAATTAAGTGGATACAAACATTATGCTCATTCAATCGATTTAAAACTGAAAAATAAGAACACGGATAAAACGCCAGAAGTGGAAGTTGCCAAAAAAAGGAAAGAATGGACAGAATTTAAATATAAACGAATCAATATAGCGAATGCGCAAACAGAAGTACATTTTCAAATAATAGGTAGAGGCAAAAAAAAAGGTGCTCTTTTCTGGCATTCTTTTGATGATGAGTTGAGATGGGGAGAAATCACTTGTCATGGTATAACATTTATTGGAGTGAATGGTGAGACTCATTATCCTTCAGGCTCTTCAGGGAAATATTATGATACAAAATTGGTAGGTTTGTCTAGTAATTTAGGTCCTTCTGATTTTGTCCATGATATAGAAGCTACGGTAACTTATCATTTTTTGAAAAATGAAGTAATAGGAGAACAGACTGTAACAAATACATATGTAGATAAGTAAGTATATGAAGAACAAAGCATTTATATTTAGTCTCTTTATACTATTTTGTGTGGATAACGTTTTTGCACAATGGTATGTTACTCCTGAGGTTGG
>CAZOKT010000043.1:0-14337 GCA_964580505.1 uncultured Parabacteroides sp.
ATTAGAAAGATAGAATTAACTGGTCAATGTTGAAAAGTAGGGGTGCGTAAAATAAACTGTGTCATGCATTATTTTTCTCTGGAATGGCGGGTTATTTTCGTTAAACAACAGGCGCTTTTACGAGTCATGCATGACTCATTTTACAACCCATGCATGACTCATTTTACAACCCATGCATGGGTCGTTTTCTTCAACACGGTTGCATTACTGCCATATTTTATGAGCAGATATGGCAATCCGCACACTTGGCCAGCTCGCCACGAAACCGTTTCTCAACGAGCTTATGGAGGCGATCTCGCAAAGCTTCCACCCGAACATGCTCAATCACGTCTGAAGTAAAGGCCACGCTTAGCAATAGCTTCGCCTCATCACGGGAAATACCTCGACTCTGCATATAGAAAAGTGCATTATCATCCAATTGTCCTGTTGTCATGCCGTGGCTACATTTCACGTCATCAGCATAAATTTCGAGCTGAGGTTTGCTATACATCCTGCTTTCAGATGTGGCACATAAATTGCGGTTCGTCTGGTAAGCCTCGGTTTTGTCTGCTCCTTCTTCAACGAGGATTCGTCCGCTGAATGCACCGACTGCACGATCGTTTAGCACACTCTTGAACAACTCGTTGCTGGTACAATGCGGCACATGGTGTGTAATGAGTGAGTAGGTGTCAATCTGCTGTTCACGATCGAGTATCGACATGCCAGCCAAACAAAGCTCAGCTCTTTCTCCATCCAACGAGACATAATAATCGTTGCGCGTCAGGCCGTTGGTTAGCGTAATACCGTTAATGACAACGTTAGCAGCTTCCTCTATCTTTGCATAGAGGGTAGAAAAACGTGTGGTGGATATGCTGCTCTCCTCCAAATCGTAATAATCCAACCGTGCATTCCTACCGGCGAACACTTCGATTACTTGGTTAGAGAGGAACTTAACGTCATCTATACTATGGTCGCAGACCAACAGCTTTGCCTCTGCATCATCCTCGACGATGAAGAGCAATCTTCGGTTGGCCATCGTATCGACATCACTGCGGAAAATATTCACCAATTGCACGGGTCGTTCTAATCGTACTCCTTTTGGCACATAAACTACGAAGCCATCTTGCGCTAACATTGTGTTAAGCGCGACCATCGCATTCCGATTCGGTTGCGCAGCCTTACCGTAATATCGGGCAGCTGGTATGGGATGTGTCTCGGCAAACTCGGCAAGTCCACCCACAAATACGCCTGAAGGCAGCGGTGCTTTCGGCAGAGCTTTGCGATAAAATACATCGTTCACTACAAAGTAGAGCGACGTGCTCAAGTTCGGTACGTCGCAACGGAATACATCATTCGGACTTATAGGAATGTCGAGTCGTGCAAGGTTCAGTCCATAATCCGGAGCAAAAGCCTGCACAACATCTGTGTACTTATAGTCCTCCGTCCGTTGTGACGGGAAACCCAGCCGCTCGAAGTCTGCAAAAGCTGATGCGCGAAGTGCATTCATTACCGGCGTACTCTTCTCGCAAATCAAGCTCTCGTATCGGCTGAACAGTTCGATATATTGTTGTTCTGCTTTCATTACCGTTTCCTCCAGACTATTCGCCCATTTCTTTTTTTATCCAGTCATATCCGCGCTGTTCCAACTCGAGAGCAAGTTCTGGCCCCGCTGACTTTACAATACGTCCTTTGTAGAGGACGTGTACAACGTCCGGCTTAATGTAATCCAACAGTCGCTGGTAATGCGTGATGACAATGCAGGCATTATCTGGGCGCTTCAACTTGTTTACACCGGAGGCGACTATCCGTAGCGCATCTATGTCGAGACCGCTATCAGTTTCGTCAAGGATAGACAGCTTCGGGTCTAACATTGCCATTTGGAAAATCTCGTTGCGTTTTTTTTCTCCGCCCGAAAAGCCTTCGTTAACGCTTCGACTTGCCAATTTGTTATCCAGCTCGACAATTTCCCGCTTCTCGCGCATCATCTTGAGAAAGTCCGTAGCCGATATTGGTGGCAGTCCGCGATACTCGCGGTGGGCATTTACAGCTACCCTCATAAAATTCACCATGCTCACTCCCGGTATTTCCACGGGATACTGAAAGCTGAGGAAAAGCCCCTCGCGACTACGCTCTTCAGGCGATAGCGCCAAAAGATCTTTACCGTTGAATGACACGGTGCCTTCTGTTACACAAAAAGTTGGATTGCCCACCAGCACACTGCTCAGTGTGCTTTTACCAGAACCATTCGGCCCCATAATGGCATGCACCTCACCTTCCTGCACTGTCAAGTCGATGCCTTTAAGAATCTCTTTGCCATTTATACCGGCATGTAAATTATGTATTTCTAACATTGTAATTCTGTTTTGTTTCTTTATTCGTTATCATTCGGTAATAAGCTGCTGAAGTTTTCACCAAACCCTCGGCGGATATTGGAAGAGCTTCGGCATTGTTTGGTTCAACCATCAATATCTCAACCTTTTAACATTGCTAAGATACCAATTATCCTACACTCCCTTCCAGTGAGATGCTTAGCAATTTCTGCGCCTCAACTGCAAACTCCATTGGCAATTTATTCATGACTTCACGCGCATACCCGTTGACAATTAAACCAACTGCCTCTTCAACTCCGATACCGCGCTGCTGACAGTAGAACAGTTGTTCTTCGCTGATTTTGCTGGTTGTTGCCTCATGTTCGACGATTGCGCTATCATTTTGTATATCGGAATACGGGAATGTATGAGCACCACATGTGGCACTAAGTAGCAAACTGTCACACTGGCTATGGTTACGCGCTCCTTCGGCTCGTGAAGAAACCTTCACGAGTCCGCGGTAACTGTTCTGGCTATGTCCTGCGGAAATTCCCTTAGAAACGATCGTACTCCTTGTGTTCTTTCCGAGATGGATCATCTTTGTTCCGGTGTCAGCCTGCTGATAATTGTTCGTAACCGCAACGGAATAGAACTCACCCACCGAGCCGTTTCCGGCCAAAATGCAACTAGGATACTTCCACGTGATGGCAGAACCAGTCTCGACTTGCGTCCACGATATCTTGCTGTTCTCGCCTTTGCACAGCCCGCGTTTCGTCACAAAGTTGTAGATTCCTCCGCGCCCTTGCTTATCACCCGGGTACCAGTTCTGCACTGTCGAGTACTTGATTTCGGCGCGGTCTTGGGCAATTAACTCTACAATTGCTGCATGGAGTTGATTTTCATCTCGCATCGGAGCGGTACAACCTTCGAGATAACTCACATAAGCGTCATCGTCGGCAATGATAAGCGTTCGTTCAAATTGTCCTGTATTCTGTGCATTAATGCGGAAATAGGTGCTTAGCTCCATGGGGCAATGTACGCCTTTAGGGATATAAACAAAAGATCCGTCGGAGAAGACTGCCGAATTGAGTGCGGCGAAAAAATTATCACGATAACTTACTACGCTACCGAGGTATTTTTGCACTAATGCGGAGTGTTCCTTCACCGCCTCACTAAAGGAGCAGAAAATGATTCCTTTTTCGGCGAGCTTCTCTCGGAAGGTCGTCTTTACGGAAACGCTATCCATTACGGCATCCACCGCCATGCCACTGAGGACTTTCTGTTCTTCCAGCGGAATGCCAAGCTTATCGAACGTCCGAAGTAACTCGGGGTCAACCTCGCTAAGCGACGAAGGTCCTGATGCTTTCTGCTTAGGAGCTGCATAATAGATAATATTCTGATAGTCAATAGGAGGGATATGTAAGTGCGCCCACGTAGGCATATCGAGGGTTAACCAATAGCGAAACGCCTTCAATCGGAAAGCAAGAAGCCACTCAGGTTCGCCTTTCTTTTCGGAAATAAGTCGCACGGTTTCCTCCGTAAGCCCGCGATGAATCAAATCCGTATCAATTGGTGTAACAAAGCCATACTTATAGTCGGCATTCGTAACCTCATCAATTACATTCTTAGTATTCTGCATATATACATTTATATATAAGGAGCAAGTTTCCGAAAATTCGTTAGCTTACCCACCAATATTCTTTATGTTAAACAAGCTAGAGGGGAAAATTGTTGGAACAATTTGCTTAATGGAGTAATAAAACCTCGAATCTACTTTGGCTTCTTGCGGTATCCACACAGAGTTTCGGTCGATATATTCCAGCACATTCAAAGTGAGACTAAGGAAGAACATCATGAACATCAACCCAAAAACGCCACCAAGTAGGTGATTCAAGAAGCTCAAAGGAGTAATACCTACCAACCGCGACATGCTGTCTCCCACCAATTTAAGTACACCGACAATCAGCATAAAACCCAGCAAATAGCTCAGCACCGTTATACCTAACTCCGGCAAGCCGTCTATCCGAAGGAGATAATTGCGTAACCACTCTGCCACCTCAGCGCAGCAAACAATCGCAGCCACCAAAGCAACCAACGAGACAACTTGCCGTATCACTCCGTCAAACAAGCCCTTTATAAGTCCTGCTCCAGCCAAGCAAAGTAAGAGAATGTCCAACCAATTCATCGTTATGAAACATAAAAGACGAAGAATCCCGGGCAAGATAAGCACTCTATAGCCCTCGATTCTTTCATTTCTATGAGAGAGTTTTCTTTATCTCTGTTTCCTCGTAGGCCTCTATCACATCGTTCACTTGGATATCGTTGAAGTTCAGAATATTCAGGCCGCAATCTTGTCCAGCCACCACCTCTTTCGCATCATCCTTGAAACGCCTGAGTGAGCCAAGCTCACCAGAATAGATGACAATACCGTCCCGAATCAAGCGTATCTTATTACTACGCTTGATCTTTCCTTCTTTTACAACACAACCCGCAACTGTCCCGACTTTCGATATCTTAAAGACTTGTTGTACTTCGACCATAGCGGTTATCTCTTCACGAATTTCAGGAGAAAGCATACCTTCCATAGCACTTTTCACCTCATTGATTGCATCATAAATTATGGAGTATAAACGGATCTCTACGCCTTCTTTCTCGGCATTACGCCGAGCAGTCAGCGACGGTCTCACTTGAAAGCCGATGATGATGGCATCGGATGCAGCCGCTAATACAACGTCCGACTCAGAAATTTGTCCTACAGCTTTGTGAATGACATTCACTTGGATTTCTTCGGTCGATAAGCGGATAAGCGAATCCGATAAGGCCTCTACCGATCCGTCCACGTCTCCCTTTACGATGACATTTAGTTCTTGGAAATTTCCAACTGCAATACGGCGACCTATGTCATCCAACGTAAGCATCTTCTGAGTCCGCAGACCTAATTCACGTTGCAATTGCTCTCTTCGGTTAGCAATCTCACGTGCTTCCTGTTCCGTCTCAAGCACATGGAAAGTATCACCAGCCTGCGGTGCTCCATTCAATCCGAGAATCAACACCGGTTCCGATGGGGCGGCTTGTTGCACACGCTGGTTACGTTCGTTAAACATTGCCTTGATACGTCCGTAGTGAGTTCCAGCTAATACGATATCTCCCATCTTTAAAGTTCCATTCTCTACTAATACCGTTGAAACATAACCACGCCCTTTATCCAGCGACGATTCAATGATGGAACCGGTAGCTCGTCGATTCGGATTCGCTTTGAGATCAAGCAGATCAGCTTCCAACAGGACTTTCTCCAAGAGCTCATCGACACCGATTCCTTTCTTAGCTGAAATTTCCTGGCACTGATACTTTCCACCCCAATCCTCAACAAGGTAGTTCATGTTTGCTAATTCCTCTTTTATTTTATCCGGATTGGCATGTGGCTTATCAATTTTATTGACAGCGAAGACGATCGGAACGCCTGCTGCCGAGGCATGATTGATAGCTTCGACTGTCTGCGGCATGACCGCGTCATCTGCCGCAACAATAATGATGGCAATATCCGTAACTTTAGCACCTCGTGCACGCATCGCCGTGAAGGCTTCGTGCCCCGGTGTATCCAAAAATGTGATATGTCGCCCGTTGGTTAGCGTAACATTATAAGCACCAATATGCTGAGTTATGCCTCCAGCTTCTCCTGCAATAACGTTTGCATTTCGGATATTATCCAAAAGTGACGTTTTTCCATGGTCAACGTGTCCCATAACTGTAACGATGGGTGGACGCGGTACCCAATCTTCTTCATTATCATCTTCGTCTTCTGCCTTAATTGCCTCAACGACGTCTGCACTGACATATTCCGTCTTGAAACCGAATTCGTCAGCAACCAAATTAATTGTCTCGGCATCTAGTCGCTGATTGATAGACACCATAATTCCGATGCTCATGCACGTTGCTATGACTTTCGTAACAGGGACATCCATCATATTAGCCAGGTCATTTGCTGTAACAAACTCTGTCAGCTTCAGGATCTGGCTTTCTTTTTTCTCTTGTTCTTGCAGCTCGTGCTCACGCTTCTGCACTGCATCTCGTTTATCTCGGCGATACTTTGCCGATTTATTGCTTTTGTTTCCTTTATTTCTTAGGCGAGCTAACGTCTCTTTGATTTGTTTCTGTACATCTTCCTCGCTTACTTCTGTCTTAACAGGTTTCTTCAGATGCGGCTTACGATCGTCTCTGTTCCGCTCTCTTTCTTTACGATTATTTGTTCCTTGATTAACTACATTATCCACATTCACACGGTCTTTTTTAATGCGCTTACGCTTCTTCTTTCCTTCAGAATCCTCCGTTTCAGCGCCTTTATTTGGAATAGTGGTTTTCTGGATTTCTTTACTTGACTTAAAACCAGATGTTCCTTGCCGATTGCTACCGTGCCTATCATCACGTTCCTTACGTTTTTCCTCTTTTGTCTTCTTTTTCGGACGGGTAGACTGATTCAATGCCTCTAAATCAATCTTGCCTGTTACCTTAATATTCGACTCAAACTTCGGAGTTTCCAGCCGGAAAAGCCCACTATCTTTATTATATTCATTATCTTCGGATACGGATACTTCCGTATCTACAGTATGTTCCTTCTCTTCTTCCGGAATAGATATTTCCGGTTGTTTTTCTTCAGATGTTAATTCATTCACAATATTATCGTTTTCTTTTTTCGCAATATTTTCTTCTATTACAATATCCACTTCCGGAACATTAGATTCTTTTTCTATCATTTTTTCTTCGACTGTTATCGATGAAACTTCTTGTTGCACCACATTTAGCTCGCTTTTTTTCTTTGCATTATCTAAGTCAATATGTCCTTTGGTTATAATTTTTGGACGAAATTCTTCCGGAATTTCGGTTTTAATAACAGCCTCTTCTATTTCATTTTTGCGGTTCGCTGCTTCTTTCTTTTTTTGAAACTTTACGATCTGCGGAGCTTTAGAACGCATAGTCATATCTTTACCAAACTCCTTTACGAGCAAAGCATACAGCTCATCACTTAACCGAATATTCGGATTTGCTTCAATTTCGGTAAAACCTTTCCGATGCAGGAACTCAACTGCAGTGTTGATTCCTACGTTCATTTTCTTTAATACATCTCTTAATCTTATAGGCATATCAAACTTTGTCGTAAAACTATTCATTATTATCTTCTTCAAATTCGGCAGCTAAGATTCGTAAAACATCATCAACCGTCGATTCTTCCAGATCAGCACGCTCAACAAGTTCATCTCTTGGAATTGCCAATACGTTCTTTGCCGTATAGCAACCTATATTCTTCAGAGCGTCAATTACCCATCCGTCTATTTCATCTGCAAACTCTTCCAAATAGATATCTTCTTCGTCTGCACCATCAATATCACGGAATACATCAATTGCATATTCAGTCAGCATACACGCTAATTTAATATTCAACCCTCCTTTTCCAATAGCTAAAGAAACCTCTTCCGGACGCAGATAAACTTCTGCCCGTCTTTCCTCCTCATCCACTCGAATAGAGGAAATTTTTGCCGGAGCCAATGCGCGTTGGATAAACAAGGAAGGATTCGATGTATAATTAATTACATCGATATTTTCATTCCTCAACTCACGCACGATTCCGTGGATACGAGAACCTTTCATGCCAACACATGCTCCTACCGGATCGATACGATCATCATATGACTCAACAGCTACCTTTGCTCGTTCACCCGGTATTCGAGCTATGGCACGAATAGTAATCAGTCCATCATTAATTTCCGGCACTTCTAATTCAAACAGACGTTGCAAAAAAACCTTATCTGTACGAGAAAGAATGATTTTCGGATTATTATTAAAGTTATCTACACGTTGCACGATTGCACGAGCAGTTTCACCTTTACGATAGAAATCTCCCGGAATCTGTTCTTGCTTTGGCAATAGCAACTCATTCCCCTCATCGTCAAGCAACAACATTTCTTTCTTCCATACCTGATAAACATCAGCCGAAATAATTGTACCTACCTTATCTTTATATTTGGCATACAAACTATCTTTCTGCAATTCAAGAATCTTAGAAGCCAGCGTTTGACGCAAATTCAAGATGGCACGCCGACCAAAATCTGCGAAATTCACTTCATCTGTAAATTCCTCGTCCACCTCACAATCTGGTTCATGCTGGCGAGCATCACTCAATGCAATTTGCAGATTTGAATCTTCTACTTCATTGTCAGCCACGATTTTCCGATTTCTCCAAATTTCAAAATCCCCTTTTTCTGGATTAATGATTACATCATAATTCTCGTCCGTACCAAACATTTTTGCAATAACATTACGGAACGACTCTTCCAACACGTTAATCATCGTATCCTTATCAATATTTTTTAACTCCTTGAATTCTGCAAGGGTATCAATCATACTAACTGTTTCCTCTTTTCTGGCCATAATTACTTGAATCTAATTAAATATTTTGTATACTTTATTTCATTATATACATAAAACAAATCTTCTTCCACAGTGATTTTACGTTTTGCTCCTTCTGGCTTTATTTGCTTTTCTATCGTAATGACAAAACCGTTTTCATTTGCTGACTTCAATAAACCTGTCAACTTAACACCGCTTTTTGTGAGGACTTCTACCTCTTTTCCTATATTCTTTATATATTGGCGAAGCACTTTAAATGGAGATGTAATGCCGGCCGAGCCTACTTCCAATTCAAAGTCTTCCTCATCCCGGTCTAAATGTTCTTCTATGTAGCGACTCAGTTCCACGCAATCATCTATCGAAACGCAATCATCATTATCAATCTCGACTACAATTACATTCCCTGGCTGTACATCCACATTCACCAGATAATTAGGAGAAGAAGCCAGCTTTCCTTCTACCAACCGTTCTATTACACTCTTATCTATCATACTTCGTTTTTTCAATTAAAATTTCAGACAAAAAAGAGGGGACTGCCCGCCCCCTCCTCAACATCTCGTCAACGGTTGCAAATGTATGAAATATACGCCAGATAACCAAGCATTAAAAAGAATTATTATATCCTTATGCTTTTATTCTTATTATAAATGGTTCCAATAACAGTAATCCTTCGTCCCGAAAAATCCGGTATTCATGCATGTGTATGCTAAACAATCTGTTAATCTTTACTCTGACTCGACCGTAGACGTAATACGATTTTGCCTTCGTTATCTATTAGATACATTTCGGAATCATTATCCCCTGCCTGCACCATTCGAACCTCACTCATCGAGTTTAAAATCTTCTTTTCCAAATCCATATCGGGGCATGCCATCATTGTGGTGGCTCCATTAGCTATTTGTATAGCCGATGGGTTTGATTTCTCTAAGGAAAAAGAGGTATTGAAGATATTGCAACCCGCATTGCCGTACAATCGGTTTTCGCTCATATTAAATTCCATGAAAGGAAACGGCTCAGTTACGATTTTTTCTCCTTTTACCTCCGTGATGTTCCATCGTCCATTTAATAGCTTCGCGTCGGTCTTTTGGCTTGTGCAGGAAAACATTGAAATTACAACGGCCATTGCAGACACTACAAATATGTAAAATCTTTTCATACGATACATTTCTAACTTCTAATTTAAACACAAAGTTAAGAAGAATATTCCAAATAGGTAAATAACTATTACACCCTTGTGACCTCACAGAGGTGTTGATTTTAATAAGTTTTCAGCTCAATTCTCCAATGAGAACAGAATAAATCGATAAATAACGTGAGTTTGATATAAGGTCAAAACAAGGTCTGTTACCCATCATTGACGAAACGAACGTCAACGGCAGGTTGCTTTTCAAAGACACAACAGGTGCTTTTACGACCCATGCATGACTCATTTTTCAATCCATGCATGACTCGTTTTTCAACCCATGCATGATTCATTTTACGACCCATGCATAGGTCGTTCTCACGTCCCTTGCATGAATTTACGAATAGGTCGAATGGAATAGGATCAGGATTGACCATAATCTCCGCATCGCTCATTCAGTTCGGTTTGTTCCGATGCTTATGGGGCTTGTCTTCAAGCATATATCTTTCCTGCACTTTGGCAAATATCGCTATATTTCTATCTCTCAGAGAAATAATTTAAGCCTTATATCGAACTCACATTAAATAATATCTTTTTGTCTTTTAATTTTTGCTACCAATATACAAAGCCAAATTGCAAGTTAAACTTTCTTTTCGTACTTTTGTCCATAATTTTTTATGATTTGTTGACGTTTATCTAAACATGGTTATTATTCGCACGTTATTGAAGAGTTCTTTTCTACTTATACTATGTCTCGGCTTAATCGGGTGTGGGCACCACAAGCCTGAGAAAATAGCAGAAGAAGCTATACTTATAGATACGGTTCCGCATATTTATGAATATGGAATATGCATCGATTCGATGTTTGTAAATAAGTTCGCTATCCAACCAGGTGACAATCCTGCTTCTATATTTTCCAGCTTAGGCTTCTCTGCCGCAATGGGGGATTCTATTAGTCGGGCAGCAGCCAACGTCTTAGATCCGAAAAAGCTTCGTGTAGGTATGCACTATGCAACACTAACGAGCATGGACAGTCTCCAAACCATCTACTATATCGCTTTCGCAAAATCGCTGACAGATTTTGCAATTATCGATTTAACCAGTGATTCGATTCGGGCGTTTTCTTATCAAAAAGATATCTTTTTAAAACGGAAATATATAGAGGGAACGATTAAAAGTTCACTTTGGAACGAAATACAGCGTAGTGGAGTCTCGCCGCTTCTTGCGTTGAAGATTTCGGATGTTTACGCTTGGCAAATTGACTTTTTCGATATAAAAGAGGGAGATTCATATCAAATTATTTACCGGGAAGCTTTCATAGATGATAGTACGTCACTCGGTATCGAATCGGTAGAGGCCGGATTCTTTTCCCATTTGGGTAAGAACTATTCAGCTATCCCTTTTCAACAAGATAGTCTGCCTGAGTTCTTTGATATCGAAGGAAACAGTTTACGTAAAGCCTTCCTAAAAGCACCACTGGATTTTTTCCGGATTACTTCCAGATTTACCAATGCACGTCTGCATCCTATCTTGAAACGTTATCGGGCGCATCATGGTGTAGATTATGCAGCTCCCACAGGTACGCCGGTCAAAAGCATAGGAACTGGCACCGTGATCTTTCGAGGATGGACAAATGGAGGAGGTAATACCATCAAAATACGCCATAATTCTATTTATACAACGACTTATATGCATCTTAGTCGGTTTGCGGCAGGACTTACTGTCGGGAAGTCTGTCCAACAAGGCGAAATCATAGGTTATGTGGGCAGCACGGGGCTTTCTACAGGACCGCATCTTGATTTCCGTGTCTATAAGAACGGAACTCCTATCAATCCTTTGGAGATGGAAGCGCCACCTTCTAAGCCCATAGAACCTTTGCTTAGAGATAGTTTTTCCGTTATTGTCCAAAAGTATGTAGCAGAGTTAGACAGCTTACATATATTGTTCAAAGATTCAGTTTTAACTTTACAGTAATTTTGCACTTATGAAAACCTTTCGGTCTGCAGACCTTAAAGTTAACGTGAGTTCGATATAAGGACATGAAGATACTACCTCCGGACTACACAGGTTCAACCTCTAAGGCACTTTGGTTGCACCTCCGAGGCATTTAGGTTATACCTTTGAGGCACTTAGGTCAGACGGGCGCGCTGCTTGTATCGAACTCACGTAATCAATAGAAACCTCTTCCACACTTATCGGACGACTCAGAAATACAGCCGCAATTTCTCCAAATTTGGATGCTGACTCAGTCGTAAGAAAGCGGCATTTCCCTGTTCGAGTCAACTTTACGTCCATTTCTGGATGTCTTTTTAAGTATGTTGATAAACTTTGGGCTACATATTCGCCTTGTGCAAGGACTTTAACCTGTTTCGGAACATATTGCACTATTTTATTCATCAATAAAGGGTAATGAGTACAGCCGAGAATCAGTGTATCTATATACTTATCTTGTGAGAAAAGCTGCTGTAAATCCCGTTTCACAAAGTAGTCAGCTCCTAAAGAATTAAATTCGCCGTTCTCAACCAACGGTACCCACATCGGGCAAGCCTTTGCTGTTACATGGATATGTGGAAACATCTTTTCCAGCTCAATTTGGTACGAACCGGAGGAGATAGTACCGCAGGTACCTACAATACCCACATGCTTGGTTTGGCTGAGTTGGTCCATACATTCAACGGTAGGGCGAATTACGCCTAAAACACGCCGCGTTGCATCCCATTGGGGTAGGTCTCGTTGTTGTATCGAACGAAGTGCTTTTGCAGAAGCAGTGTTGCAGGCAAGGATAACCAATTGGCAACCTTGTTCAAATAGCTTCATAACGGCCTGTCGTGTAAAGCGGTAAACGATATCAAAAGAACGTGAGCCATAAGGAGCACGGGCATTGTCTCCTAAATAGACATAGTCATATTCCGGCATTAGCTCACGTATCTTGTCGAATACCGTAAGTCCGCCGTAACCCGAATCGAATATTCCTATTGCCCCAGCCTTAGTTGAGTAGTATTCCATTTATCTTTTAAAAAAAGAGGACGCACCGTAAAGGCGCATCCTTCCCCATATTATTATTTAATCATTTTATGTTATTGCAAACCGAGTTTTATCTTTACAAACGGAGTAGCATCTACAGCATTAGGTCCTGTATAGAGTAGCACTTGCGGGTCGATGATGTAGGTATAACCTTGTTCGGCACCTACTGCTTGGATGGCATCTATCATTTTCTGCTGAATTGGAGCAACCAGTTCCTGTTGTTTCTGATTGACATCTTGCTGGGCTACCTGAACGAAGTTATCCATCCGTTGGCGCAAGTCTTCAACCTCTTGCATTCTTCTGACCTTAATATTCTCGGTCAGCGAGTCTTGCTGCGCAATAAAGTCCGAATACTTCTTCTGGAATTCGTTCTGCATTGTTTCTAATTCTTTTTGATAGTTAGCATTCAAATCGTCAAGCTGTTTCCGCATATCGGTAACCTCCGGTAATGCCATGAACACTTCCTGCGTATTTACAAAGGCTATCTTAACCTCTTGAGCGTTCACTGCTTTTGCAAAAGGCAGGAACATTAATAATAAAGCAATAAGTTTCTTCATTTTCTTTGTTTATAATTGTTATTAAATTCCCTTGCTGTATACCCGAATCAAAAACTGTGCAAAGGTAAGCATTTATTTTGAATATCCTAACTTTGTAAGTACTTCATTGCTAATATCTATTTTAGGCGAGGCAAAAATAATGCTCATAGCTGAGGCTCGGTCTACAACAATCTGAAAACCTTTATCCTCGGCTATCTCCTTGACGGCATTATAAATCTCGTCTTGTATCGGCTTCATCAAGCTTGCGCGTTTCTTGTAAAGCTCACCGTCTGCACCGAAATACTTACGTTTCAAGTCTTGTGCCTCCTGCTCTTTTTTAACGATTTCCTCTTCGCGTTGGCTTTTCATTTCGGCAGAGAGGAACACCAAGTCGCTTTGGTATGCCTTGTACATATTCTGAGCTTCTTGTTGCAATGCTTCCACTTCGTTTTGCCATTTTTTTGACACTTGACTCAGTTGCTCGTTGGTCATCTCATATGCAGGAATGTTCTTTAGGATGTACTCCATATCGATTAAGGCATATTTTTGCGCGGTTCCCACCCATGCGCATACAACTAACAGACAGCTAATCAATAATAGTCTCTTCATACTTTTCGGTATTTTATATTCTGAACTGTGAATTGCAAATGTAGGAATAAATAGGATTTACAAGTCGTTCATTAACACAATACAGACAGTAATTAACATTTGGTAAATAACGTAAGCTCAAAAATTATAAATAAGACAATTTACGTATCATGAGTGAACGTCTGATCAATGGCTGGTTTCATATTTAACGTGAGTTCGACATAAGATATAAATTATTTCTCCGAGAGATAGGGATATAGCCATAAAAGCATTATTGTATGGCGGATGATTTTTGCGAGGAGCAAGTCTTAAAATTTCAGAGTGCATGAAGCGGTAAGTTCACGCACTCTGAAGATCTACTTTCTTATATCGAACT
>CAZOKT010000044.1:0-14008 GCA_964580505.1 uncultured Parabacteroides sp.
GCGCATCCTGTACAAGAATTTTGTGCAGGTAGGTCTGGATGTCAAAGAGATGATAAAAAGAGTCCAACAATTTAAAATAAAATGAATTAAACAAAATGGTATCAATAAAACTTAAATTCAGAGTGTCTTCTCACATTAAAAGGGAGGGCACTTTATATTTTCAATTTATTTACAAACGAAAGGTTAAACAAGTTTCAACTCCTTATCATATCTATGAATGGGAATGGGATGAATCCTCTGAAGACATTATTAATCCAACCAAGGCATCTTTGGATCGCACAGACATTATAAAAACAATTCAAGAAAATATAACATGGGAGAAAAACCGTATTAAAGGTATTATTGAGAATCTGCAGAATAATGATAAAATATTTTCTGTCGATGATATAATTAATGCATATCGAAATTCATTAGAAAACAGAACCTCCGTATTTGAATATATTAGATCCAGAATTTACTTTCTTAAAGATACCAAAAGAGAACGTACCAGTGAAACATATAGGCAGATGTTATTGAGTTTCATGAAGTTTAGGAATAATAAGGACTTATATTTTGATATGATTGATAATAAATTGATTTGTCAATATGAAAGTTATCTGAAAGCATCAAACCTATGCAGGAACACGACATCATTTTATATGAGGATTTTTAGAAGTGTTTATAATCGAGCAGTAGAAGATGGATTATCCAAACAGTCAACTCCATTCAAACATGTATATACAGGCGTTGACAAGACATCTAAACGCGCAATAAGCCTTGAAGAAATCCGTAGAATAAAAAATCTGAATCTACGAGATACACCAAAACTTGATTTTGCAAGAGACCTATTTATGTTTTCTTTTTATATGCGGGGCATGTCATTTATAGATATAGCCTATTTGAAAAAGTCGAATTTATCGGGTAGCTATATTACATATAACAGAAAGAAGACAGGTCAGCAAATAACAGTCAAATGGGAGAGAAAAATGGAAGAAATAACGAACAAATATGCCAACAAAACCGATATTTTTTTGTTCCCTATTATTGAAAGAAATGATGGTACAGAAAGAAGGCAATATTTAAACAAAATGTTACTCGTCAACAGACGCTTAAAAGAAGTTGCTGAGAAAGCTGGTATTTCTATACCTCTCACAATGTATGTCGCCCGCCACTCCTGGGCAAGTATAGCACAGTCCAACAACATACCAATGAAAGCAATTAGTCTAGGTATGGGACATGACAGAGAGGAAACTACTCGAATATACTTAGAATCTATTCAGACGAATATTATAGACTGTGCTAACAGTAAAATCTTAAGCCTCTTAGATGAAATTAATGTGGAACAGTAAGGCATTTTAACGAGCTCAATCTATATCCGATAAATTAGGGGACATATAAAAAAGCACAGACGGTAAATTTCGTGCATTGAATTGTTTGGCAAAAAATTCTCACTCTTGCATAGAGTGTATATTTCCAATGCAAAGGTAGGTAATTACTTGCAGATATTACGCTGTTTCTTGTAAAAGTTTTGTGGCAGATGCAAAATGTTTGAAAGGTTTTGCCAAATATCTTTCCTTTTTACTTCTATATCAAGTACTTTAAGAAATCGATGTACTCTATGCAAGAGTGAGTATGAATTTAATTTATTAAAAAATGGCAGAGTTAACATCAAATACGATAATTAGCCTCACAAATGGTAAGTCTTGTCGAGTTATCGAAGAACTTGGACGAGGAGGACAAGGTATAGTTTACAAAGTAGATTATGACGGAACTTATTATGCATTAAAGTGGTATATATCAGAGTGTAAACCTGCTTTTTATGCCAATTTGGAAAACATTGTCAAAAATGGTGCTCCTAATGAATCTTTTTTATGGCCTCTTGCTATAACAAACCCTAATCAATACGGAAGTTTTGGGTACATAATGAAATTACGTCCCAAAGAATATGAAGAAATCGGAGCTTTCATGCTTGCTAAAACTCATTTTTATTCTCCGAACGCTTTGATAGAAGCCGCACTACAAATATGTTCAGCTTTTCAAAAACTTCATATAGTAGGATTGAGTTATCAAGATATGAATGACGGAAACTTCTTTATTAATCCTAAAACGGGAGATGTACTTGTTTGTGATAATGATAATGTCGCTCCAAATAAAGTTAACATGGGTATTGTCGGTAAAAGTGGATATATGGCACCAGAAATTGTAGCAAAAGAAGCAATGCCTGATAGGTATACAGACTATTTTTCCCTTGCTGTTATTCTATTTATTCTATTTTACTTGAATCGACCATTTGAAGGAAGGAAAGTTATTAATTGCCCTTGTCTTACTGAAGATGCAGAACGTATATTGTTTGGAAAGAGTTGTGTGTTTATCATGGATCCTTCTGACGATTCCAATCGTCCCGATCCACGATTTCATAAGAATGTGATGCGTCGGTGGCCTCTATTTCCCCGCCTTCTTAGAGAGACCTTTATAAAAGCTTTTTCAAAGGATGCAATACAAAATCCAACCAAGCGTGTGATGGATAAGACTTGGCAACAAGTTCTTCTCCAAATACGATCTCAATATGTGAAATGCCCCCACTGCGGATATGAAACTTTTATTGATCCGGAAGCACCTGGTTCAAAATGCATTCGTTGCCAGCAAGTTATAAATCGCCCCATGGTTTTAAAGATTGGTAATTACCGCATTCCAATGTTGGAAGGGCAAAGAATATATAAATGCCAATCACAGGCCTCCATGAATGTAAATCTCTCTGATGTTTTTGGTGTTGTTACAAAAAATCCGTTAGGTAAACTTGGAATAAAAAATATATCAGATGTAACATGGGCTGTTGTATTGCCCAATGGCGAAATACGTAATGTCGAAGATGGCCGTGGCCTACCCATATTGCCAGATTTAAAAATTAAGTTTAACCATGACGTGACAGGCTTAATCACGTTATAAAAACAAATTAGTAATGGAAAATGACCCGTTTGCAATTGTAGATGAAATTCCTCGTAAGGTAATGACTCTGTTTTATTTGGTAGATACATCCGGAAGTATGTCTGGAGCCAAGATAGGAGCGTTGAATACAGCTGTTCGTGAAACACTTCCTATTATTAAGGAAATATCTGAAAATAATTCGGATTCAAAAATCAAAATTTCTGTTTTGGAATTTTCAAGTGGCTGTGAATGGATGTATCCTGCTCCAAAAGAAGTTGAGACTTTTGAATGGCGCGATTTACAAGCGGGTGGACTGACATCTCTTGGAGAAGCGTATGACAATTTATCTCAGAAACTATCACATAGTCATGGATTTATGATGGAGGCTACTGGATCGTTTGCCCCTGTTATTATTTTGCTTTCAGATGGTGCACCAACAGATCATCCTGAATATGCGCTTGATAAATTAAAAGCAAATAATTGGTTTAAGGTTGCGACTAAAATAGCTATAGCTATTGGTGATGATTGCATTAAACAAACTCTCATTGATTTTACAGGAAACGAAGAAGCCGTTTTGACCGTCCACAATGTGGATGAGTTGAAAAAGATAATAAGAATGGTATCTGTGACCGCGTCTAGAGTTAATAGTAAAAATACTTCTGTAGGCAAGGAAGCTCCAGATAAAGCAACAGAGACTGTAACTACAATTAAGAATGATATTGTAAACGACCCAACCTTAAAAGGTATTGACGTTGGTTCATCTACAACCAATGCAGGTACAGATGATTGGGCTGGCTGGTAAATTAGTTTGATGAATATGATAACTTTTTATACACAAGCGTTAGGCTCAAGCCATTTTGCCTCTAAAAAACCGTGTCAAGATAATGGCATACACTACAATAAAGATGGCGTCTGTATTGCTATTGTATGTGATGGGCATGGTGGAGATAGTTATGTCCGAAGCGATAAAGGTTCTCGTATTGCAGCCGAAGTTGCTAAAAATAAGATCCTTGATTTCGTTAAATCTACTTCTGTTGAAATCTTTACAGGTAAAAAAAATGCAGTGACAGTCGTTCCCACAAAAGACCCCAGAATAGATAAACAAGGGCATAAGAGAGAGGTTTCCATGCTTTCAGAGAGCGAAATGGAACTGCTCAAACAAAATATATTATATACAAAAGAAGTTGAATTATACCCTGATATTGAATCCTTATTTCGGAATCTGTTTAAAAATATTTATACATCTTGGAAGTCTGAAATTGAAAACGATGTCAAAACAAACCCTTTCAGTAATAAGGAAAAGGAAAAATTGGGTTCGTCTCGTATTGAAAAAGCTTATGGTACCACATTAATGGCTGCTGTTCGCACTCCGGACTATTGGTTTGCATTTCATATTGGAGATGGAAGATTATATGCATGTGACAAGCTGATGAAATGGTATGAACCTGTACCATGGGATTGTAATTGCTTCTTAAATATTACGACCTCTCTTTGTGACTATAATCCAGTAAATGAGTTTCGATATGCATTTGATGGAACAGGAGATTTTCCATTGGCTTTTGCATTAGGTAGTGATGGAATTGATGACACTTTTCTCAAAACAGAACTTATCCACAAATTTTATAGCCAATTATTATGTGTGTTTAATGAACATAAGCAACAAGAAGTTGAAGATCTTCTGAAAAGTTCATTATCTGATTTGAGTAAACGTGGTAGTCATGACGATATGTCTGTGGCAGCAATTATTGACGAAAATAATTTATCTAAAGCAGTAGAATATTACAAGATTATCTCTGAAGTGCGTAAGTTAAATTGCGAACGAGATGAACGTCAAAATAAGTTGAAATCATTGCGCGAAAAAATAAATACAGTAGAAAATAACATTAAGAAAATATCAGAAGAGCTAAAGATTGCTCAAAATTCGCTTTTACAATTAACAGAAGAAGAGGGAACACAAAAAAAAGAATTTTCAGAATGGGAGGCGGAAAGCCGTATGCGGGTTGTGGAATTAAAAGAAAAGGCTGAGTCAATCCGGGCTGAGATGTTCCCTGAAGTTCAAATGATAAAGCCTGAAAACAATACAGGAAATGATAATATTACTCCGCAGGATAATCTAACAAATGCATCAGAGGTTGAACTACCATGTATTGATGATACTCACGACAACCAGATAGAATCCTCGGATACTCCTGATATGGTTTATAAGAAAGCTAATGATGCTATGATGTCAGAAGAAGGAATAGCACAGATGGATAAAGAGGCTGATGCTCAAGTAAAAGAAATTTTAAGTCCTCATAATTAATTCAATAACAATGGGAAAAGCAATTGGTATAGATTTAGGAACAACAAATTCAGTTGTTGCATACAAAGATACAACTGTAAAGGTTATTCAAACAGGTGTAAATAATGAAGATTTATGCCGTTCTTGTGTGGCACTTGATAAAAGTGGACAATTTCTTGTAGGAAATGCCGTTTACAAAAATTGGAAAAGATACTCACCTAATATTGTCGTATCTGTAAAACGACTCATGGGAACAGGGTTCTCGGACCCGCAAGTTCAAAAAATGCGTGCAGACCACAATTCATATCCTTACGGAATAAAAAAACCGTCTGGTGGAACAGAGGAAGCTGTTGCAATTGTACTTCGTGGAAAAGAATATAGCCCAGAACAAATAAGTGGTGAAATTCTTAAAGCATTGAAAAATGATGCTAATACAAAGTTAGGAGACGTAACTCATGCTGTAATTACTGTTCCTGCTTACTTCACAGAGAAACAAAAGACTGCAACGAAAAAAGCAGCAGAACTTGCTGGACTTCATGTGCAACGATTACTCGCCGAACCTACAGCGGCTGCCATATCCTATGGTTTTGACAAAATGATGCCAGGAGAAAGTAAACAAGTATTAGTTTATGATTTTGGAGGAGGAACTTTTGACCTTTCAATACTCATGGCTGTAGATGGCCAATTCATAGAATCTGGAAGTGGCGGTGACCGCTGGCTTGGTGGTGATGATATAGATCGTTTACTGACAGATTATGTGTGTAAAGAAGTTGAAAAAAGAGATGGTTTCTCTTTATCAAAACTTCTCGAAAAAAAAACAGAAAAAGAGAAATCAGAATTTATCGGAGGCTTAAAGGCTGGTATAGAAGAAGCAAAGAAGAGTTTAAGTCAAGTAGAGAACGCAACAATATTCTTTACTGATTTCCTCGAAAATGAAGATGGAGATCCAGTTGAAGATTTTGTTATATCTCGTACCACATTTGACTCTCTTATAACTCCCCTAATTAAGCGTACTATTGATTTGATAGACGACCTATTGGAAAAAACAAGTATACCAATGGAAACCATTGATAACATCCTTTTGGTTGGAGGATCATCATGTATTCCTCTTGTCCGAAAAATGTTAGCAGATAAATATGGAAGCAACAAGGTACTTTCCTCTGAAAAGCCAATGCTTGCTATAGCAGAAGGTGCTGCAATCTTAGCGCAATCATTACCTTCTGATGAAGGAGCGATCACTGAAACAAATATTGAATCTACAGAAAATCATATAGGTGTAGTTCTAACCACAAAACACCAAACATTTATTCAGTTAGAGAATCCAGATGGTTCACATCGCATGGAAAAGATTATTGATAGCCAAGAAGTTCTTCCATTTGAAGGGAATAAAAAATTCCGTACAGTAAGTAATAATCAAAAGATTGTCGAAATAAAGTTATTTACTGATGCAGAAAATGGCAGTTTTACAAAAACGGCTTCGGGATTCTTTACGATTTCTGAAAATCTTCCTGCGATGAGCGATCTTAATTTTACTTTCAATCTTGATGAAGATGAGACAATGACAGCTAAAGTTAAGATTGTAAAAACTGGGAAAGTAGCAGAAATACGTTTAAGTCGTGGTCAGAATGACAGTAGTTGCCTTTCTGAACTTTCTCAAAAAATTGAGGATGTGTTAAGCAATTCACAAATTTCTGATTCCAAAAAAGCAACCTTCATAGGGGAGATGCAACAAATAATTGATACAATCAATAAAAATAATTATAGCCCAACAGATGCAAGGTGGGGAGATCTTGAAGAGGACATTCGTGTTGCTCATACTCGTGCTCTAATGGGAGATAAGCAAGAAAATAATCTTGGCGAAATATTCGCAATGATACTTCTTGGCCAATTTAGCCGCTTCCTTAATACTGATGACGAAACAGAAATGCGAGAATTACTTTTCAAGATAAAGAATTCCAATGATAACTTTGAAAAAGATTCTATTCGACAAAATCTTGAACGAATAGCAAATAGATATTCTCTGTTGATACATATATTTATGTTCAAACTTATAGGAGACAATTCTAATAATCCACAAGTTGCAGGACGTGCTGTATGCGTTTATGACGAAATGGTTAACGCTCTCAATAATAATAATATTAGTGAAGTAAATGAATTAATCCGCTCAAATGGAGATTTACTTAAGGAAATCCAGAGTGGTTCTATTAATATCGGAATGGGTACAGGTTTAGCATAAAATGAAAGATTTAAAATGTCCAGTTTGCGGTAAAAATGGCATACCAGACTTTCACGAGGAAAATGTGGTATGCCCTTGCTGTGGGTCAGATTTATCTATATATCATAAGTTATCTGACTTATCAGGTATAAATAGAGGCAAATCGGTAGGCAACAAGAACTGTAAATATCTGATATTCTTTGCGGGTATTTTAATATTTGCCTCTATCACTAGTTGTGTGTTTTTATACATTCAAAGATGTCAAATCAACGACCTTTCAAAGAATGTACAAATTATAAGGGAACAAAATTCCTTGTTAAATGACAGTATAATATATCTTAATGAGAAAATTGCTGCGCAGTCTATTTTGCATAAAGACTCATCTCCAAAAGCACATATTTATGTAGTAAAAAAGGGAGATAGCTTTTGCAAGATAAGTAGACAATTATATGGAACAGAAGCAAGATATATTGAAATTATCAAACTGAATAACTTGAATGCAAAAACAATTTTGCATAAAGGAGATTCGCTAAAAGTACCAGAAAAATAATGGGATTAATTTCTTGGTTTAAAGATAAATATTATAACCATAAATTTCAAAAAGCAAAAGAAATCCTTTTGGAAGGGAAAAAAGAACAAGCAGTTGAGATTTTCAAAGAAATCCTCAATTGCCATCCAGATGTGCCTTCTGAATTACTTTCAATATACCATTCAGATATTGACCAAGGAAATAGTAACAGAATATCGGATGTTGCATCTCTATATGAAAATCATCATTCAGTAAAAAATGAATGCATTGATTTTGCAAAACGACTTGAAACAATTAATAGCGTCCGGTCACATATAAATTATTGTCAAGCACTATACAGTAAAGGTATTTATGAATTACTCAATCCGTTTATAACATCAGCAACGAAGTTTGTTGTTAATGCTAATAATATTGACAATTTGAAGTGTCTTACAAACAATAATTCGTTATTATGTAAACTATCAGACTCAATTCTAATTGAAGCTCAAAAAGATTATGCTCAAAAATCAAATTTAAGAAAGGTAGAACAATTATGTCTTTTAATTAGGCCTTATTTGACATCCAAAGATTTCTATGAATTATATTCATATGTACGCTTTGATCTAATTACCCAAAGTGATGTCACGGAAGATTCTATTAAACAATTAAATATCCTATTTAAGGATGTAAATAATGTTTATCATCTATCAGGTACTGTCATAAAGACTTTTACAGATAAAAGGCTGGAATTCGCGAATAGTCTATTCGAGCAGAAAAATTACATTGCTGCTTTACTTGTAAGCCAGCAATTAACTTCAAAATATGTAAAAGCTCGTAATATTTACGCAGATTCAGCTCTAAAACTATATGCTTCAGCTAATCCTAGGACTGATATTATTGATTCTGAAACTCTTTATAAATGCTTTGGGAACCTCAATTCTGAACAAATAAACAAATTAGAGCCATTTATACCGTACTCAACACATAGGCAAAAGTATATTTCTATCGTAACAAAAGAGTTGACAGAATTAGCAACCAAAGAAAAATTAACGCAGGCAGAAAGTCTTTTTTTTAGATCATGGGAATTGACTTCTGATAATAATCTTATTAAAACTGTTCTTTCTAGTGGATCAAATAATTGCAAAACTCATTTTGCATCTCTGATTGCGAATTCTGATAAGACTTTTCTTTCAAATAGCTCTAGTTTAATGTGCTATGTGGAAGAATTATTAAAATTGGAAAATGTTGAGTTTATTGTTACGACATTGGAAACCTTACTTGGAAAAGGTAAAAATGTGAATTCTAATTATGAAACCCAAATACTTAGATTAGCCAAAATCGCAAAAAATAAAAGTCGCAAACGGGTAGAAATAATAGAAAGAGGTCTCACAAAAATTCAAACTAATCGTTTATACGAATCCGAAGCGGAGTATCTTAATGATTACATAGATAGTGGTTATTATGATTCAAAATTTGCGAGGAATATTTCATCTTCTCTAATAGCTCATAGTGATTTGGCTGAAATCCTTATTGCTAAAATATTAATTGACGAAGCCACTATAAATACGAATTCTGAAACACGAGAAAAGAAACTTCGAGAAGCACTTGCCATTAAGAACACTCATAATAAATTATTTAATAAGACAGCTTATATAGCCTTATTACCTCAGATTCAAAAAGGAATAATTGAACTTACAAAAGAACTGTATGTAACTGATCAAATTCGTGCGATTGAACTATTATACTTACTTCGTGATAATAACTTGTCATGGTTTGATACCTATGCGTCACTTTATTTAGAGTCAATACAAAATGAAGATTGTTCGGAAGAAATCGCATCTAAAATTCTTAATATTATCGCAGAAGGAGCAGGTAGCGATTCGTCCATATTTAATAAATTATGGTCTAAATATGTATCTATAAAGTGTTTGATTATTTCATCAACAGATAATGATGACGCTATTTCAAAACTCACAAATCTACATTCCGAATTAGAATCTCTATGTAAGTCTAACAATAAAGAGGATTTACAAAACGAAATTTCATCAATTTTATGTAAACGGCTTTTGTGTAGAGCGAAAGAATATGAAAAGGATAAAATCTACGATAAGGCAATAGAAAATTATAATCGAATTATCAGCCTATCTAGAAAATATTCTGATATAAGTGCTAGGATTTGGATTTGCAAACTTAAGGATAGACAACCAATATTAGATGCTGATAAAGATGAAATTGAGGATTTGCTTTCAACAGATAAAAATAAAAAATACCAGCAAGATTTAGCATATCGCTGGTGTATATATCTTATATCTCAAGGTTTGATAGAAAAAGCAGAAGAAATAAATATGCGCATCCTTAAAACAGACAGTGAGATAGCCCAAATATGTCAAGAAGAACGTATTAAAAAACAACAACGTATTCTTGATGATTTAAACCAACGAATCTGTAAACTTAATCAATCAGAATTAACTGCGGAAGAAGCCATTGCTTTTGGTCAGTCTTTATCTAAAACATTGAGCGATATCAACTTGATTGTTCAGGTCTCAACACAAAAAAGCAATATTCTCAAAGAATCAATAAGACTTTATGCCATTGAAAAATTCTATCAACAAGGCGATTATATCCAAAGTATAAATGGATTGAAAGTTCATGATTCAACATATTTATCGGATCCTATAGCTTTACGTAACATTGCTATCATGAGTTTAAACGCGGCAGAAAATGGATTATTGACAGAATCTAATTATAAAGAATTGCTTGCTATTTGGATAACTACAATTTATCAACAGAGAATTTTTATAGAGTCATTGAATTATACTTCTTGGGATGATCCATACACGTTTACACTAGAATCTGCATTAGGTCAGCTTGATTATAATGAAGAAGAACTGCCAGATAATGTTAATTATGAAACGCCTTCTGATAATAAGGTAGTTTCTATTCTTGAAGTACAAAAGACTTTACTGTCAAGAATGGAAATTGCTATTCAGGATAAACTTGAATATCAACGTTTTTTTTCATCTCAACTAGAAGCGATGGATAAACTTGCAGAACAAGAACTTGATGAATACTGTGAACTTGTAGCACCATATATGCTGAAAATCTCTAATACTTATAAAAGAAATGTATCAAAAGCACTTGAGATAGAAGCTGAAAGACATTATGGAAATTGGGAAAAAATTCTTGAAATAGGATGTCTTTATGGACTAAATAATGGAGATTTTAATAAGTATGCTTCTGCTATGGAAGCCTTAAACACTGCGATTGCATCTATTGAGCATAAACAAAAGATCAAGAGTTCTTTCTCTCAAATACGAATATCGCGAATTAAGGAATTTGACGGCCTTAAAAACAATCTGATTTCATCTGTGACTACTGCTATTAATAATGATATAGCACAAAATATAGAATATCTCAAATTTAATTCTGAATATGGAGTAGTAGTAAAGAATATAGGAGATGATTCATTGTCTTTTATATTTTCTAATTATATCAATCAACAAGTTGTCAAAAGCCTTAATGACAAAACTCAGACTCTGTCAGAAGGAACACCTATACTTTTTGAGATATATAATTTCTGTAAATGTAACCCTCATTTGAAACGTAATCTTGAAAATATAATTGAAGCACTCATACATAATTATATATCAGATGGTGATGATAATAATCTCATTGTATTGGACAAAGTTTTATCTACTACTCGTGAATTTGATCCTGTTGTTGTAAAATCTCTGAAAGGTAATGGAGATGTTCCGGAAGAAATGTTAATATTACTATTCTCTTCCAATGAAAACAGATTCAACATGTTGAAAGGAAAAATAGGGAGAAAATCTTCTATAATTCAAAATCAATTTACAGCAACTGCAATAAAAATTTCAGTAATAAAAGTCCAAATAGAATTAAGTCAAATTGTTGAACAAGTTAATAATAATATGATAAACAAATGCGACGCGCTTCAAAAAGTATACAACATCTACAAGAATAACAAAAACAATAGTTCGGTATGTAAAAATTTGGCAACTTTAATTCCGATGTGTATTATGGAGTATGTTATTGCAGACAAATATGGGAAATTAAAAGTGGAAGCTGTCCTTGATTCCTTGAAATTGAATATGAGTTCAACATTCAGAACTCAGAACTCAGAAATAGGCGAAGCTTATACGATGATTTGGAATCAACTTCCTTATACTGCACGTAGTGCAATACAAAATGAATCTTGGTCATTAAATGAGAAAGGTCAAGCATTAAAAAAAGGATTGGATTATTTAAGAGATTTAAGATAAATTAAAATGAAGAACCCGTATATAATATTAGGAATATCTCAAGATGCAACAAATCAAGAAATAATGTGTGCTGTTGCTACCGCCATGCGTAATCGAATTTATTCAACACGAGAAATTGCAGAAGCGCGTGTTATATTATCAAAGCCTGCATCTCGTTTGGCTGCAGACTTTACGTTCCCGATATTTCCAAAGCGGAAAAATGTAGCACCAATAGAACCTACATTAAAATCAACAGGACGTGCTATAGATAGTTTGGATACAGATAAATATGATTCTTTATAAAAATGGCAATAATGAAAACATCTAATAAGACTACAACTGATATAAAGTTGTGTTATTCTGAAATAGAAAGTATGATACAAGATTTTCAGCGTCTTATCCTTGAACAAAAACATAAAATAGAAAATCTTGAAAATGAACAAGAAAAGATATTAGACTATATCTTTAAGGATTTACTAACTGTTATCGATGCCTATGACAAGGCTGATCGACGTTTAGCAGAACAGTATTCAGAAAATGAAGATGTTCAAAAAGCTCGAAAACGATTCGAAATATTAAGAAAGAAACTTTACGAAATCTTTAAAAAAAACAATGTTGTTGAGATTCAGTTTTCTGATGGTATTGCAACCCTTGAAGACTGCCAGATAGTTGACACAGAACCTGATGAAAATAAACCTGACAATACAATTATTTCTGTGGAGAAAACAGGTTATCGAAGAAATGGACGACTTCTTCGTCTTGCAGAAGTTATAGTGGTAAAAAACTAATTTGTTATGAATAAGTTCAAAATTCCAGGAGTCTCTTTTTCATTAAACAGGGCAGCTGGAATAGATAAAGTAAAAAGACAGATTGCTAAGGTGACAGGGGTTCCAACTACAAAGTCCGGAATAGAAAAGAAAATTGGTAGTCATCTTTTGGAAACAAACGATAAAAACAACGCATTACTTTAATCACAAACGAGTAAAAATACTATTCAAATATGAAAAAAAGATTATACTTTATTGTTTTGGTTATGTTACTTTCAGTAAGTCAGAATACAATGGCAAATGACCATTTTTACAATCTTAATTGGGACATAAGTCAAAATAACAATGCCACTATTATTTTCAGAAATAAATCTGATTATTCTATGGTTCTAAAGATTATGTATTCTCGTGGTGGATTATTTCATACGGTAACTCTCTCTCCTAAATCATCCCGGATAGTAAGTTTTAATAAAAGTGGTAATTTTAAATTAAAAATAAAGGCAACCAGATATGGCCAATCTTCGTATCATGATGGAGGTACGTTTTCTGTAACATGTAATGAAAGAGAGTGGACTGAAGGTGAAATGAGTTTTCAGATGTCGTCATATGGTAATGGTCTAGGTCCAGCCATTTCAGCGAAAGAATTTGAAAGCAACCAATAAGTATAAATAGCGTTAAATATATTTTGCAATATGAGCCATCAATCATCAATAAAATCAGCCGTTTTAGATGAATTACTTAGAATTTGCTGTTTCTTGTTATTCTATATAATTTTGATAGGATTTGGTGCTGCAATCTTTGTCGGTGCATTTTGGGCATCATACCACTTAATATTGGATGTGCTACCGGAAGTACGTAATATTCGTGCCATGATTCTCATTATTATGGCCGTTATTGGCATTTGCTTACTAGTTTTGATGTTGGGCGTTTATTTAATAAAGCCTCTATTCTCTTTTAGCAAAAATTCAAAAAACACAAGAGTTGAAGTTTTTGAATCAGAGTGCCCGGAACTATTCGCAATGATTAAAGACCTTGCAAGCAATACTCAATGCCAGATGCCCAAACATGTAT